>NZ_JBYSXG010000017.1:0-79171 GCF_058782005.1 Sphingomonas sp. FW306-1B-B10E | reverse complement strand
GAGGCGGCGGTGGCGGCTTCTCCGGCGGCGGCGGATCGTTCGGAGGCGGTGGCGCCTCGGGGAGCTGGTGATGCGATTGACCGAAGCCGATCACGCGCGCGTCACTGCCGCGGTGGGCGAGGCCGAGCTGACCACCGATGGCGAGATCGTCACCGTGGTCGCCGGGCGCTCGGACGCGTATCACGACGTCGCGCTGCATTGGGCCGTCCTCGCGATGTTGCTCGTGCTGGCCCTGCTCGCCTGGCAGCCGGGCCCGGTGGAATGGCTCCACGCCCGGCTGGTCGACGCCTGGTCCGATACGCCACCGCGCTGGTACCTGACCCTCGCATTGATCCTGACCGCGGCCACCTTCCTAGCCGCGCGCATGATCCTCGCGCTCGATGCGTTGCGGATCGCGCTGACCCCGGGCGCGACCAAGACGCGCCGCGTCCATGCCCGCGCGCTCGCGCTGTTCCGCACCGCGGCCGAGAAGCGCACCAAGGCGTCGACCGGCGTATTGCTCTATCTCAGCCTCGCCGAGCACCGCGCCGAGATCATCGCCGACGAAGCGATCCACTCGCGCGTCCCGGCCGAAATATGGGGCGCGGCAATGGCGGCGCTGATCGCCGCGGTGAAACAGGGCCGGCCAGGCGACGGCCTCGCCGAGGCGGTCGCGCAGATCGGAAAGGTACTTGCCGAACACTTCCCGCGCAGCGAAGGCGACACCAATGAGCTTCCGGACCGTCTGATCATCCTATGAGTATCCCCGAAGAGCCGGTCGAGACCGTCTGGCAAGGCAAGTGGATCGTCGCGAAGCGGCAGGGCAAATGGGAATATGTCGCGCGCGCCCGCGACATCCAGGCCGCGGTGATCGTCGCGATCGACGACGGCCATGCCCTGCTCGTCGAGCAATATCGCGTGCCCCTCGGCCAACGCTGCCTCGAACTTCCCGCCGGGCTGATCGGCGACGAGCATGACGGCGACACGCCGCTCGACGCCGCGCGGCGCGAGCTCGAGGAGGAGACCGGCTATCATTGCGAGACCGTCGAGCCGATCGGCTATTTCCATTCCTCGCCCGGCATGGTCAGCGAGGGCTTCACCTTGGTCCGCGCGACCGGGCTGACCAAGGTGAGCGAAGGCGGCGGCGTCGAAGGCGAAGACATCGTCGTCCACCGCGTGGCGCTGGCCGAGATTGCATCCTTCGTTGCCGCGAAGCGCGCGGAAGGCGTGGCGATCGACGTCAAATTGCTGCTTTTGCTGTCCGGAGCGCTGCTCGCCTGACTTGGGGAATTAGGCGCTGATCTCGACCTCGACCTGGTCGCCCGCCGCGATCCCGGCCCCGCGCCGAACCTCGGCCTTGACGGGCAGCAGATAGCCGTCGCTCTCGCTGTGCGGGAACACAGAGGTGGCGAACGCCACACCGTTGATGGACGCCTGGACGCGCACCGATCCGAAGCCGCGTGCCGCGCCCATCGCCCGCAATTCGAACGCACGCGCCCGCAACGCGTCTGCCACCCACCCGGTAACGGTCACGAAATGCCAGCTCGCCTTGGCCGGCGGCTCCGGTGTCCAGCGCCACAATGCGGCAGTGAAGCGGAGCGTGTCCTCGGATTCAGCCATGACGGCCCCTCGGTTTCGCGTACTGCGCCGCAATCTGCCGGACGGTGAGGCCGCTGACCGGGTCGCGCCAATCGGGTGCCACTGCCAGCAGCGGCCGCAACACGAAGTCGCGCTCGCGAAAGCGCGCGTGGGGCACCGTCAGGTGGCGTGCCCCCCAGACGCCTTGCGACCACAAGAGTATGTCGAGGTCGATCACCCGCGCCGCCCAGTTGCGACCACGGCGGCGGCCGAAGCCGCGCTCGATCGCCTTGAGCCGCGCGAGCAGCGCGTCCGGCGCCTCGTCGCTCTCAATCAAAGCGACGGCATTGGCGAAGCGCCGCTTCGAAGGTCCGAGCGGCGCCGTGCGCAGTATCGGCGATGTCGCGATCACGCCGCCCAGCGCCCTCAGCGCCGCCGCGATCTCGGCTTCTGGGCTGCCGTGGCGTCCGCGGCGGTTGGAGCCCAAGGCGATCGCGTAAACGGGTGTAGGCACGGATGGGGCCTAACCCGCCACGATCGCAGATGCCAAGGGCAGACGTTTAGCGAGCCAGTGACCCCGCCCAAGCACCTTCCCATGTTGGAAATGCTGTGCTGCAATCCTCCGGCTCTTTGACTCCGTGGATTTGCAACAGGGACCTCGCGCAACATAATTGCGTCTCGCGGCAATCTTTGTTCACGAATCGCGTGAAAAATGCGAAGTTAGGCCCGATCAGATGTCCTGGACGAGCCGCCCGTACAGCTCCGGCCGGCGATCGCGGAAGAAGCCGAACGCCGCGCGGTGGCGCTTGACCCGCTCGAGGTCGAGCCGCGCCGTGATCACCCCGGTCTCCTCGCGGTCGAGCTCGGCGAGCACGTCGCCGCGCTCGTCGGTGATGAAGCTGGTGCCGTAGAAGGTCTGGCCGTGCTCGGTGCCGACACGGTTGGCGGCGACGACGGGCACGACGTTCGACACCGCATGCCCAACCATCGCCCGGCGCCACAGCCGCGCGGTATCGAGGCTGTCGTCATGCGGCTCGGAGCCGATCGCAGTGGGGTAGAACAAGACCTCGGCGCCCATCAGCATCATCGCGCGGGCGGTCTCGGGATACCATTGGTCCCAGCACACCCCCACGCCGATCCGCGCGCCGGGGCCGTTCCACACCTTGAACCCGGTATTGCCCGGCCGGAAATAGAATTTCTCTTCATAGCCTGGGCCGTCCGGGATGTGGCTCTTGCGATAGACGCCTTCGACGCGCCCGTCGGGTCCGATCATCGCGAGGCTGTTATAATGGTGCGGCCCATCGGCCTCGAAGAAGCTCGTCGGGATATGGATGCCGAGATCCGCGGCGAGGTGCTGCATCGCCAGCACCGCCTTGTGCTCGTTGACCGGCTTGGCGTTCGAGAACAGGCCTTCGTCCTCGACGCGGCAGAAATACTCGCCCTCGAACAATTCGGGCGGCAGCACGACCTGCGCGCCGCGGCCCGCCGCCTCGCGGACGAGCTCGGACACCGCCTTGATATTGGCGTCGATATCATTGGTGAAGGCGAGCTGGAGCGCCGCGACGGTAATCTCGGTCATGGGGTTCCTCAGGGCTTCGGAAGCTGCTGGCTGATGCAGTGGAAGCTGCCGCCGCCCGTCAAGATATGATCGGCGCGCTGGCCGACAACCTCCCGGCCCGGGAAAAGCGCCGCGAGCGCCTCGATCGCCGCGTCGTCATTGTCCTGGCCATAGACCGGGACGACGATCGCCGCATTGCCGATATAGAAGTTCATGTAGCTCGCCGGAATGATCTCTTCCTCCGGGCTCAGCACGCGGCCGGGCGAGGGGAAGCGGACGACCTGCACTCCGAACGCCTCGGCGCGCTGCGCCGCGTCCTGGTAGACGCGCCAATTGGGATCGTTGTCGGTCGCCTGCGGGATCAGCAGCCGGTTCTCGCCGACGAAGCGCGCGAGATTGTCGACATGGCCGTCGGTATGGTCGTTGAGCAGCCCGTCGCCCAGCCACAGCACCCGCGAAAAGCCGAGACTGGAATCGAGCAAAGCCTCGACATCGACCTTGGTCAGATTGGGATTGCGATTGGGGTTGAGCAGGCATTGCTCGGTGGTGACGCAGAGCCCGGTGCCGTCGCCGTCGATCGCACCGCCCTCAAGGATCCACTGATGCTCCTGGACCGCGAGCTTACGGGCCTGCGCCAGCCGGGCCCCGACGTCCGAATCGCCTTCGAGATCGTATTTCCCGCCCCAGCCATTGAAGCGGAAATCGTGCGCGCGCCCGGCACCGTCGACGATCGGGCCGGTATCGCGCAGCCAGATGTCGCCGAACGGCTCGACAAGCACAGTCGCCGCGTCGCCGACCATTTCCTCGGCAGCAGTCGCGGCCTCGGCATCGGCAGCGACGAGCAGCACCTTTTCGCCACGGCCGCCGGCATGCACCGCACGGGCGAAGGCGGCAACCTCCGCGCGCGCCGGCGCGAGGTCTTCGAGCCAGAGTTCGGGGTGGCTGGGAAAGCCGATCCAGACGGCGTCGTGCGGGGCCCATTCGGGGGGAGGCGGCAGAATCATGGCCGCGCTCTTACTTCCCCGCGCGGCTCTTGTCTCGGACCGCGCGAAATTCGGCGGTCGGGTACCAGTTCGGCCAGGCCGACCCTTCGGCAAGCTGGCGGCCGAGCCCGTAATAGATGTTCAGGTCGTCGAGCGCGCCGTCCCAGTTCCAGTTCGGCGAATATTCGTCCTGCGGCTTGTGATAGCGATTGGCGGTATAATCGTCCGAAGCCTTCTTGCCGGCTTCCTTGCCGCCGACGCGCAGATCCTCGCCGCTCTCGCCATAGAGCATCGGCACGCCGAGCTTGGCCATGCTGAAATGGTCCGAGCGGTAATAATAGCCGCGCTCGGGGGTCGGCTCGGGGACGATCACCCGGTCCTCCGCCGCCACGAACGGCTTGACCAGATCCTCGAGCTCGGACTTGCCGACGCCGACCAGCACGAAATCCTTGGCGCGGCCGACGATGTTGAGCCCGTCCATGTTCACCCCGCCGACGGTCTTGGCGAGTGGATAGACCGGGTTCTCGGCATAGAATTTGGAGCCCAGCAGCCCCGATTCCTCGCCGGTTACCGCCAGGAAGACGAGGCTCCGCTTCGCCGGTCCTGCCTTCACCTGCGCCTCGGCGATCGCGACGAGCCCTGCCGTGCCCGAGGCATTGTCCACCGCCCCGTTGCAGATATCGTCGCCGTTCACGGCGTCGCAGCGGCCGAGATGGTCCCAATGCGCCGAATAGAGCACGACTTCGTCGGGCCGCTCGCTGCCGGGCAGGATGCCGACGACGTTCTTGGACGCCTGGCGCCGGATGCTGCTGTCGAACGACACGCTAGCCTTGACGCCCAGCGGTACCGCCTTGAAGCCCTTATGCTTCGCCGCTTCGATCAAGGCAGGATAGTCCTTGCCGGCGCTGGCGAACAAAGCCTTGGCCTGATCCTGCTGGATCCAGCCGATCGCCTGGGACTGGTCCATATGGTCACCGGGCGTGTCCTGCTCGAGCTGCGGCCCGGTCCAGGACGATTGCACCACGCCCCAGCCATAAGCGGCGGGCTCGGTATCGTGGATGATGATCGCCGCGGCGGCGCCCTGCCGCGCGGCTTCCTCGTATTTGTAGGTCCAGCGGCCGTAATAGGTCATCGCGCGGCCGCCGAAATCGCCCTGCAGTCCCGGCGTCTGCCAGTCGGGATCGTTGATCAGGATGACCACCGTCTTGCCCTTCACGTCGATCCCGGCATAGTCGTTCCAGCCGCGCTCGGGCGCGTTGATGCCATAGCCGACGAACACGACGTCGCTGTTCTTGACCTGGGTCTTGGGCGTCACCCGATAGGTCGCGATCACCATGTCCTTGCGATAGGCGAGGCTGAGCGGGGTCTTGCCGCCGGTGAAGGTGAGCGGCGAGACGTTCTTGCCGTCGATCTCGACCAAAGGCACGTCCTGGAACCAGCTGCCCTTGTTGCCCGGCTTGAGCCCGGCCTTCTGGAAGCGTTCGACCAGATAGGCCAGCGTCTTCTCCTCGCCCGCGGTCGCCGGCGCGCGGCCTTCGAATTCGTCCGACGACAGCCGCTCGGTGACCTGCTTGAGCGTGTCGACCGAAATCGGCGGCGGCGCGGTCTGCGCCACCGCGGCAGTGCTGGCGAGGAGGAGCGCGGCGGAAACCAGGAGACGCATGTAAACTCCTTCGGAAAAGGGATGCGCCAAGTGTGGCAGTGCGACTCGGATGCCGCAAGCATCGCCACCGCCCGGGGCAGGCGCGGCGACCTGCCCCCGATTGCGCTGGCGCTACGGGCTTGCGCGCCACTGAAAAACCGCCGCTTTCCGAAGAGTTCGGCGGCCGATGCACAGATTATTTTGCGCTGCGGCAGCGTTGAAGGCCGAGTCATCCGGTACAGCCTTGATGCGATATCTTTCGGCTAAAGAACATCGACTTGCGTCGAGATTCCCCACGTCGCCACGCTATAGGCGACAATAAGACTTGCCCAAGTTCGTTTCGCGAGTAGGTTGGCGCCGAACCGGGGGGGATTCAGGCATGGCTGAGCCGTTTTTGTCGGAGCTTAGGCTTTTTTCCTTTGTCTTCGCGCCGAAGGGCTGGGCGCTGTGCAATGGCCAGCTACTGCCGATCAATCAAAATCAGGCGCTCTTCTCGCTGCTCGGCACCACCTATGGCGGCGATGGCCGGGTCAATTTCGCATTGCCCGATCTGCGCGGTCGCGTGCCCATGCATGTCGGCAACGGCCACATCCTCGGCGAGCGTGCCGGCGAGCAGGCACATACGCTGTCGATCGCGGAAATGCCGGGCCACCAGCACGTCCTGCAGGCAACAGAGACCGCGGCGAGCACCAATATTCCCGCCAACAACCTGTTTCTCGGCGGATCGGCGCCGAACGATTTCTACACCAGCCCGACAAATCTCGGCGCAATGATCGACGGTACGATCACCACTGTCGGCGGGAATCAGGCGCATCCGAACATGCAGCCATTTTTGACGTTGTCCTGGTGCATCGCGCTCCAGGGCATCTTCCCCTCGCAGAGCTGAGGAGCCCCAGGTCATGGCGCAACCCTATGTCGGTGAAATCCGGATGTTCGCGGGCAATTTCCCGCCGGCTGGCTGGTCCTTTTGCGAAGGCCAGCTCCTGCCGATCTCGGAAAACGAGACGCTGTTCCAACTGATCGGTACCACCTTCGGTGGAGACGGCCAGTCGACCTTCGCATTGCCCGATCTGCGCGGCCGGGTTCCGATGCATCAGGGCAGCGGTTTCATCCTCGGCGAGATGGCCGGCGTGGAACAGGTCACGCTGACCACCCAGCAGATGCCGGCGCATACGCATCCGCTGCTCGCATCGACCGACACTGCATCGGCCAAGGCCGGGACGAATAACGCGATCGGCAAGTCCACCGGGGTTGATGCCTTCATCAACTCGCAGCCGGGCGATCCGCTCGCTCCCACGTCGATCACGCCGGTCGGCGGAACCCAGCCGCACGACAACATGCAGCCTTATCTGTGCGTCGATTTCATCATCTCGCTGTTCGGGATCTTCCCGAGCCCAACCTGAGGAGCCGCCGCGTGGCCGATCCGTTCGTCGCCGAAATTCGGGTCTTCCCATTCAACTTCGCGCCCAGGGGCTGGGCGTGGTGCGACGGGCAGTTGCTGCCATTGTCGCAAAACACCGCATTGTTCTCGCTGCTGGGCACCACTTATGGAGGCAACGGCAAGAGCAATTTCGCGCTTCCCAATTTGCAGGGATCGGTGCCGTTCCATCCGGGGCAGGGGCCAGGACTGAGCACCTATTTCCTCGGCCAGACCGGCGGCTCCGACACGGTGACTTTGCTCCAATCCGAGATCCCTGCCCATACGCACTTACTCCAGGCGGCCGGGGGCGACGTGGCGGAGACTAATGTCGCGGTCGGCAATGCGCTGACACGGTCGAAGAACGGCAACATCTATTCGAACAACACCACGCTCAAGCCGATGGCGGCGGCGGACCTGCCGCCCGCCGGGGGAAGCCAGCCGCACAACAATCTGATGCCGTATCTGACCATGTATTTCTGCATCGCGTTGCAGGGCGTGTTCCCGCCGCGGGGCTGAGGCGGCGATGCCATTGCCGCTTGTCGAGGCCGCTGCGCTCGGCGTCGTGTTGCGGCCGATGGCCGATGACGATCTCGGCTTTACCGCCGAGCTCTACGCGTCGACGCGCGAGGAGGAATTGGCGCCGGTACCCTGGCCGGCCGAGGCGAAGCGTGCCTTCCTGCTGCAGCAGCACGCCGCCCAGCACGCATATTACCAGCAGCATTATCGCGGCATGGATGCAATGATCGTCGAGTGCGGCGGCGGCGCGATCGGGCGGTTATACCTGTACGAGACCGCGGACGAGATTCGCATCGTCGATATCTCCCTGATGCCGCGGGCGCGGGGGCAGGGCATCGGCACGGCATTGCTGCGCGACCTTTTCGCCGAGGCCGCGCCGCGCGGCAAGCGCATCTCGATCCATGTCGAGAAGAACAATCCCGCGCGCACGCTCTACACGCGGCTCGGCTTCACGATCGTCGACGACGATCGCGGCGCCTACGACCTATGGGAATGGCGCGCGCCGGCTCAGTAGAATACGGCTTCGTAGCGGACGGCGTCCGCCTCGCGGGCGATCGGGACAATGAAGACGTCGTGCGTCGTTTCGCCGCCGTCCAGCCCGTACGTGGCCTGCGGCAGGACCGGCGCGCCCGGACCGAGGAATTCGAGCCGAAACGATCCGCCCTCGCGCCCTGAATCGGACAGCGCCTGCGCCTTGTCGAGCGCAAGACGATACGTCTCGCCATCCGCGGACACCGTATAGACGCTCCCGGCCGCGAAATCGGAGAGTTGCAGCATAGTCATTGCCGAACCCCATTTCCGGATGCAGCCAGCAAATGCGGGAGAAACATGGCGCGGTCCTTTAGGAGAAACGTGGCGGCAAGTGTGGCAGCCCGATTTCCCCGTCACAAGCCCCGCCTTGCAACACCATGATTTCGCTCTAGGCTCGGCTTCGAGTGAGTTGAGGGGGATCCATGAACAGAAATCTCGCGGCATGGGGCTTGCCGCTGTGCCTTGCGGCGCCTGCCGCCGCGCAGGACACGCGCGCCGCGCAGTTCGGCGTGCGTGAAGCCGTCCAGCAGATCAGCCTCTCGCCCGATGGCAATCACGTGGCGGTGGTCCAGCCCGATGGCGCCCGCGGCGCGGCGCTGATGACCGGCGATCTGGCCAAGGGCGGAGCGCTGAAGGGGATCCTCCGGTCGAGCGGCAACCCGGATCGCCTCACCAATTGTCACTGGGCGAGCAACACCCGCCTCGTCTGCACGATCTATCTGATCCGGCAGGACGCGCTCAAGCTGGATTATACTCGGCTGGTTTCGCTCAACCTCGATGGATCGGACCTCAAGATTCTCACCGCGTCGAACACCGCGCGTTCGCTCGGGGTGGCGCAGTCGGGTGGACAGATCATCGATTGGGGTCCCGATGGATCGAACGGCTCGCTGGTCATGACGCGCGAGTTCATTCCCGAGCAGACGACGGGCACGCATCTGGCCAGCTCGCGCGAGGGATTGGGCGTCGAACTCATCGACGCGACGTCGTTGCGGCGCAAAACGCTCGAACAGCCCAAGACCTCGGCGGTGGACTATATCAGCGATGGCCATGGCAATGTTCGCGTGATGGGTCTCCGCCCGCCGACCGCAGGGGGCTATTCCGGCAACACGATCCATTATTCCTATCGCATGGCTGGCGCGCGTGACTGGAAGGACCTCGGCGTCCTCGATGTCGGCGGCGGGGCCGCGGTCGGGTTCAATCCCTATGCCGTCGATAGCGCGACAAACCGGGTCTACGGCTTCGACACTGTCGAGGGACGGCGCGCCTTGTTCAGCATCGCACTCGACGGCTCGCTGAAGCGCGACATGGTGCTCGCGCATCCGCAGGTCGATGTCGACGGGCTGATCCGGATCGGCCGGCAGCAGCGCGTGGTGGGCGGGAGCTATGCCACCGACAAAAGGCAGGTCGAATTCTTCGATCCCGAGCTGCGGCGGTTGCGCGGCATGCTGGCCAAGGCGCTCCCGGGCAAACCGCTTGTCACCTTCGTCGATTCAAACGCCGACGAGAGCAAGCTGTTGATGTTCGCCGGCAGCGACAAGGATCCGGGGACCTATTATCTCTACGACAAAGCGAGCCGGAGGCTCGAGGAAGTGCTGAGCGTGCGCCCGCAACTGGCCGGCGTGCCGCTCGCCAGCGTCAAGCCGATCGAGTTCCCCGCTGCCGACGGAACGCGCATTCCTGGCTATCTGACACTTCCCGCCGGGAGCGACGGCAAGAATCTCCCTGCGATCGTGATGCCGCATGGCGGCCCCGGCGCGCGCGACGAATGGGGCTTCGATTGGCTCGCCCAATTCTTCGCCGCGCGCGGCTTCGCGGTGCTCCAGCCCAATTTCCGCGGGTCCAGCGGCTATGGCGATGCCTGGTTCAAGAAGAACGGCTTCCAATCGTGGCGGACCGCGATCGGCGACGTCAATGACGGCGGACGCTGGCTGGTCAGCCAGGGCATCGCGCGCGCTGACAAGCTCGCGATCCTAGGCTGGTCCTATGGCGGCTACGCTGCGCTGCAATCCTCGGTGCTCGATCCCGACCTGTTCAAGGCGATCGTCGCGATCGCCCCGGTGACCGATCTGGAGACCTTGCGCGACGAAGCGCGCAATTACGTGAGTTTCCCGCAAGTCGATGCGTTCATCGGCCATGGTGATCACGTCCGCGATGGATCGCCGGCGCGCAGCGCCAAAAGTATCAAGGCGCCGGTGCTGCTGTTCCATGGAAGCCTGGACCTCAATGTCGGGATCGGCGAATCGCGGCTGATGGCCGGCAAGCTGCGCGACGCCGGCGGCAGCGTCGATCTGGTCGAGTTCGACAAGCTCGACCACCAGCTCGACGACAGCGAAGCCCGCACGACGATGCTGTCGCGCGCCGACGCGTTCCTGCGCAAGGCGCTCAATATCGCGCCCTGACACGAAAAAGGGCGGCCGCAGCGCGACCGCCCCTGTTTCTTGCCCATCGGGCCGAGATCAGCGCGAGTAGAACTCGACGACCAGGTTCGGCTCCATGCGGACCGGATAGGGCACTTCGTCAAGCGTGGGCACGCGCGTGAAGGTGATCTTCGAGGCGCCTTCGGGCACGACGTAATCGGGGATGTCGCGCTCGGACAGGCTCTGCGCCTCCATCACCAGCGCCATTTCGGTCGCCTTCTGGCGAAGCGACACGGTCTGGCCGGGCTTGATGCGGCGCGAACCGATGTTGCACTTCTCGCCATCGACCAGAACGTGGCCGTGATTGACCAGCTGGCGCGCGGCGAAGATCGTCGGCGCGAACTTGGCGCGATAGACGATCATGTCGAGGCGCATCTCGAGCAGGCCGATCAGGTTCTGGCCGGTGTCGCCCTTCATCCGCGACGCGTCTTCGTACGACTTCTTGAACTGCTTCTCGGTGATGTCTCCGTAATAGCCCTTGAGCTTCTGCTTGGCGCGCAGCTGGATGCCGAAGTCGGACATCTTGCCCTTGCGGCGCTGGCCGTGCTGGCCGGGGCCGTATTCGCGCTTGTTGACCGGGCTCTTCGGGCGACCCCAGATGTTCTCGCCCATCCGGCGGTCGAGCTTGTGCTTGGCGCTGGAGCGCTTCGACATATCTAATCCTTTGCAATACGAACGACGTTGTTCCCGGTACTCGCTCTACGTGCTCATCGCTGAGGGCAGGGCCACCGCTTCACCGGGGTGCGGGGCCATTGCGAAGGCGCGCGCTTAGCCGCCGGCCGGCGATGAGTCAAGCTGGACAGGCGCGCGGGCAGCCGCCAAGGGCAGGTCCATGCAAGATACGATCGATCCCCAGGACTGCACGACGATGGCCGAGGTCCGCGCCGGGGTGGACGCCGTCGACCGTGCGCTGGTCGCGCTGCTGGCTCGGCGCTTCGGCTATATGGATGCCGCGGCGCGCATCAAGCCCGAGCGCGGCCATGTCCGCGACGAGGCGCGCAAGACGCAGGTCATCGACAATGTCCGTACGCATGCCCGCGCGACCGGCGTGCCGGAGGCGGCAGTCGCCGATCTCTGGGATCGGCTGGTGGAAGCGTCGATCGCCTATGAGTTCGAAGCGTTCGACCGCAACCGCGCTTAGTTGAAGCCGGCGGGCGGCATCGTCGCGGTGTCGGTCCGACGCATCTGGTCGAGGTCGCGGCGCGATTTCTCCGCATCGACCTTGGCTTCCCATTTGGTCATGCAATAGCGCGTCTTGCGGAGCCGGGACCCGGTCGTGCTGGTCACCTTGCAGACCGGCTTTTCGGGCTTCGCCGCCGGGGCCGGGTCGGCGGACGCCACCGTCGGCGCGTGGTCCTGGGCGAGCACGGCCGACGGCGCGACCAGCGCGGCGATCGCGATCAGGGGCAAGAAACGCATCAAAATCTCCCGGTTCATTTGCGTCGAGTAAAGCGTATCCTCGACCGGGAGACAATATAGTCTCGATGTCCTCGCGATTAGGTGCTGCGATGCGCCTTCCTGCCGTCGAGCGCGGACAATACCCCGCGCACCGTCCGCAATTCCTGCGACGTCCAGCCCGGCTTGGTCAGCAAGTTGCGCAGTGTCCGCCGCGTCGCCGCGACTCGGTTGGGCGGGAAATAATAGCCAGAATCGGCGAGCATCGCGTCAAGCTGTCCGATCATGCCTTCCAGCTCCTCCTGCGATCCGGGCGGATCGAGGTCGGTTGCCGGCGGGCTCGCCAGCTTCGCGCCCTTCGACCATTCATAGGCCACCAGGATCACGGCCTGCGCCAAGTTGAGCGAGCCGAACTCAGGGTTGATCGGCACTGTGACGATCGTGCGCGCCAAGGTGACGTCGTCGGTCTCCAGCCCCGAGCGCTCGGGGCCGAACAGGATCGCGGAGCGCTCGGCGGCGGCGCGGATTTCCCCGGCGGCGGTTTCGGGCGTGACCACCGGCTTGGTGACGCCGCGCTTGCGGACGGTGGTAGCATAGACATGCGCGCAATCGGCGACCGCCTCGGCGACACTTTCATATACCTGAGCCCGTTCGAGCACGACGTCGGCGCCGCTCGCCGCCGGCCCCGCCGTTGGGTTGGGCCAGCCGTCGCGCGGGGCGACGAGGCGCATCTCGGTCAGCCCGAAATTGAGCATCGCGCGCGCCGCCTTGCCGATATTCTCGCCCAGTTGCGGGCGGACGAGGACGATGACCGGGTTCACGCCTTGCCCGCCTCGGTGACGTTGCCGGCGAATTCCTCGAAGTCCCTGGCCTCGCGGAAGTCCTTATAGACGCTGGCAAAGCGGATATAGGCGACCGAATCGAGCCCCTTGAGCCCGTCCATCACCATCTCGCCGATCCGCTGCGACGGGATCTCGCTGTCGCCCAAGGTTTCGAGCTGGCGCTGGATCCCCGACACCATTCGCTCGATCTGCGCCGAAGTCACCGGCCGCTTGCGCGCGGCGAGCGTCACCGATCGGATCAGTTTGTCGCGCTCGAACGGTTCGCGGCGGTCCTGGCTCTTCACCACGGTGAGGTCGCGCAGCTGGATGCGCTCGAAGGTCGTGAAGCGGGCGGCGCACGCCTCGCACTGGCGCCGACGGCGGATCGCCGCCCCATCCTCGGTGGGGCGGCTGTCCTTTACCTGGCTGTCTTCGTTACTGCAGAATGGGCAGCGCATCAGGCCTCGGGATAGATCGGGAAGCGCTCACATAGCGCACGGACGCGCTCGCGGACATTGGCTTCGACCTGGGCATCGCCCTGCTCGCCATTCTTGCGCAGCCCGTCGAGCACGTCGGCGACCATGTTGCCGATCTCGCGGAACTCGCCGGCGCCGAAGCCGCGCGTGGTGCCGGCGGGCGAACCGACGCGGATGCCGCTGGTCTTGACCGGCGGCAGCGGATCGTTGGGGATGCCGTTCTTGTTGCAGGTGATCGCGGCGCGCTCGAGCGCCTCGTCGGCGTCGCGGCCAGTCACGCCGAGCGGGGTAAGGTCGACCAAAGCGAGATGCGTATCGGTGCCGCCCGAGACGAGGTCGGCGCCGCGCTCCTTGAGTGTCGCCGCGAGCACCTTGGCATTCTCGACCACCGCGGTGATGTAGCTCTTGTAATCGGGGCGCAGCGCCTCGCCGAACGCGACGGCCTTGGCGGCGATCACGTGCATCAGCGGGCCGCCCTGCAGGCCCGGGAACACCGCGCTGTTGATCTTCTTGGCGATGGCCTCGTCATCGGTCAGCACCATGCCGCCGCGCGGGCCGCGCAGCGTCTTGTGCGTGGTGGTGGTGACGACATGGGCATGCCCGAACGGCGTCGGGTGCGCGCCGCCGGCGACGAGCCCGGCGAAGTGCGCCATGTCGACCATGAAGGTCGCGCCGACCTCGTCGGCGATCGCGCGGAAGCGGGCGAAGTCAATGATCCGCGGATAGGCCGAGCCGCCGGCGATGATCAGCCTGGGGCGATGCTCCTTGGCGAGCGCCTCGACCTGGTCGAAGTCGATCAGGTGGGTTTCGGGATCGACGCCGTACGGCACGGCATTGAACCACTTGCCCGACATCGCCGCCTTGGCGCCGTGGGTGAGGTGGCCGCCGGCGTCGAGGCTGAGGCCCATGATCGTGTCGCCGGGCTTGGTCAGCGCGAGCATCACCGCGCCATTCGCCTGCGCCCCCGAATGCGGCTGGACGTTGACGAAGCCGCAGCCGAACAACTCACGCGCACGGTCGATGGCGAGCTGCTCGACTTCGTCCGACGGGTGGCAGCCCTGATAATAGCGCTTGCCCGGATAGCCCTCGGCATATTTGTTGGTGAAGACCGACCCCTGCGCTTCGAGCACGGCCTTCGAGACGATATTCTCGGATGCGATCAGCTCGATCTGGTGCCGCTCGCGGTCGAGCTCGTGGCGCACCCCGGCGAATACCTGCGGGTCGACGTCCGCCAGGCTCTTGGTGAAGAAGCCGTCGGGCTGCAGCCCGGCCATCTGGGGATTGGTGCTCATGCGGGTATCCTTTCGGGATGGCTGAGTTTGTCGACGCGCCGCTGATGGCGGTCGCCGAGGAATTCGGTGTCGAGGAAGGCGGCGACGCAGGCCTTGGCCATTTCCACCCCGACCAGCCGCGCGCCCATCGCGACGACATTGGCGTCGTTGTGCTGGCGCGCAAGGCTCGCGGAGAGCGGCTCGGAGACCAGGGCGCAGCGCGCGGCGGGATTGCGGTTGACTGCGATCGAGATGCCGATGCCCGACCCGCACAGTGCCACGCCCAATTCGGCGTCGCCCTGCTGGATCGCGCGGGCGAGCGAATAGCCATAGTCGGGATAGTCGACGCTTTCCGCGCCGGCCGGCCCCAGATCGACCACATGATGCCCCTCGCCACGCAACCATTCGGCGAGTTCAGATTTCATGACGAAGGCGGCATGATCCGAGGCGATGGCGATACGGCGCGGCATGCCGCGCTCCCTACGCCCTCGGACCAACGCTGGCTAGACCGAGACAGTTTCTGGAGACCAAAATGCGCAAAACCCTTCTCGCCCTGGCGCCCGCGCTCGCGCTTGGCCTCACCCTCGCGGCCTGCTCTGACAATGCGCAGAACAATCTGAGCGACACGCTCGATCGCACCGGCGCCTCGCTCGAGAATGCGGCGAACGATGCCGGCGATTCGATCGCCAACGCCACCGACGATGCCGGCCGTGAGCTCGACAATGTCGCCGACGATGTCGGGCAGCGCGCCGAGAGCGTCGGCAACGCGATCGACAACGCGACGCGCTGATTCCAGCGGGCGCGCCGTCGCCCCGCCGAACCCATATCAGGAGAATAGAATGCGTATCGCGATTCTCGCGCCGCTCGTCCTCAGCCTCGCGGCCTGCAACACCGCTGACCAGGCCGCCGAGGACACCGGCAACGCCGTCGAGGCGACCGGCGCCACCGTCGCCAATGCTGTCGAGCACGGCGCCGGTTCGGTGAGCAATGCGGTCACCGACATCGCCAGCCCGACCGATCGCGACGCCTGGGCCGGCAAATGGAAGGGCGTGGAGGGCACGATGCTCACCATCACGAAGGGTGACGGGCCCGGCCGCTACAAGCTCGCGATGCAGTATACGCTCGACGACAAGGGCGACTTCGACGGCACTGGCAGCGACGCGGGCATTACCTTCCGCCGTCCGGACGGGCCGCAGGTGCTGCGCGCCACCGACGGCGACGCGACCGGGCTCAAATATCTCGCCGGCAAGAAGGACTGCCTCACCGTCAAGCAGGGCGAAGGCTATTGCCGCGATTGAGCCGGGCGGCTGACCGTTCCGCATAGGGCTTCAGAGGGCGCCCAGTTGGCTGACAAGATTTTGTCACATGCCGCGATTAGTGCACAGGTGCTTGATCCGGCGCGTGTTGCGGGCGCCCTCTTCAGGAGTTGGCCATGCGGACTGTTGCCAAGACGCCGAAGAACGGCGCCGTACGAGGTGCCGTGCATCGGCACGAGCATCTCAGCAAGGAGGGTCTGCTCGAGCGCGCCTTCACCTTCGCGTTCAGGGGATTGGTCTACGCCCAGATCTGGGAGGATCCCGAGATCGACATGGAGGCGCTGGCGATCACGCCCGACAGCCATGTGGTCGCGATCGCCTCGGGTGGGTGTAACGTCTTCTCCTACCTGACCGCCAACCCCAAGGCGATCACCGCGATCGACCTCAATCCGGCGCATATCGCGCTCAACAAATTGAAGGCTGCCGCGGCGCAGCGCCTGCCCGATTACGCCGCCTTCCGCTCCTTCTTCGCCGATGCCGATCGCCCTGAGAACGTCGCGCTCTACAAGAGCTATCTGCGTGATCATCTAGACGAGACGACGCGGAGTTATTGGGACGCGCGTGATTGGAGCGGCCGCCGTCGCATCTCGGGCTTCGCCACCGGCTTCTATCGCCGCGGGCTGCTCGGCCGGCTGATCGGCTTCGCCCATTTCCTCGGCCGGATGTACCGCATCGATCCGCGCGAAATCCTCAAGGCGCAGACCCGCGAGGAACAGCGCATCATTTTCGAGACTCGCTACGCGCCGTTCTTCGAGAAGAAGTTCCTGCGCTGGCTGGTCGACCAGCCGGCGGCCTTGTTCGGCTTCGGCATCCCGCCGGTGCAATATGACCTGCTCAAGGCCGACGATGCGCAGGGTATCACCGGCGCCCTCAAGAGCCGGCTGCGCAAACTCGCCTGCGATTTCGACCTCAAGGACAATTTTTACGCCTGGCAGGCATTCGGCCGCGGCTATGGCAAGCACGAGGATGCGCCGCTCCCGCCCTATCTCCAGGCCGGGCATTACGGCGCGGTGAGCGAGCGTGCCGGTCGGGTCGAGGTGCGCCACCAGAACATGGCCGACTATCTCGAGACCATGCCGGCGCAATCGCTCGACCGTTACGTACTGCTCGACGCCCAGGACTGGATGACCGACGCCCAGCTCACGCGGATCTGGAGCGAGATCACCCGCACCGCCAAGCCGGGCGCGCGCGTGCTCTACCGCACCGCAGCGGTGCCCGACGTGGTAGCAGGGCATGTCCCGCCGACGATTCTTGACCAGTGGCAATATGCCGATGCGGCGCAGCGCGACGACTGGACCCGGCGCGACCGCTCCTCGGTCTATGGCGCGACGCATCTCTGGACGCTGAAGCCGCACGCATGAGCAATGCCGCCGCTGCGGACCAGAAGCAGGCGATGGATGCAGTCTACGCCTTTCATCGCCACATCTACGATTTCACGCGGAAATTCTACCTGTTCGGCCGCGACCGGTTGATCGCGCAGCTCGCGCCGCCGCCGGGCGGTACCGTGCTCGAAGTCGGCTGCGGCACTGCGCGCAACCTGATCGTCGCGGCGAAGCGCTACCCACAGGCGCGCTTCTACGGGTTCGACATCAGCGAGGCGATGCTCGAGACGGCGCGCAAGTCGGTCGCGCGCGCCGGGCTGGCCGACCGTATCACGCTCGCGCAAGGCGATGCGGGCGCGTTTGACACCCGAGCGCTGTTCGGGCTCGACACCGTCGACCGCGTCTTCATGAGCTATACTCTGTCAATGATCCCGCCCTGGCAGGAAGCGATCGCACACGGCGCCGCTAGCCTCGCGCCGGGCGGCAGCCTGCACATCGTCGATTTCGGCCAATATGAGCGACTGCCGGCATTGCTCAAGCGGCTGCATTTCAAGTCGCTCAACGACTTTCACGTCTTCCCCCGCCGCGAATTGCCGGCAGTGCTCAAGCGCGTCGCCGAGCAGGACGGGTTGAGCCTGGAATTCACCCCGCTCTATCGCGGTTATGCCTGGAGCGGGCTGCTGCGGCGGACCTGACTTTCGACTATTGCCCGGCCTGTGCTATGCTCGGCAAATGACCTCGGCTGAGCGACTGACGATGTTCGAAGAGACGCCGGCGCGTTTCACGGCGGATCAGTTCCTTGAGCTGATTCAGGCTGCGCCGCTGGATGAATGGTTCGGCAAGGTCGAACTCGTGAGGGGGGTTATCACGCGGATGGCTCCCACACAGATTCCGCATTGGAACGCGCAAAGACTCGTCTTCATCGAACTGCACGAAGCACTACGCACGATGGCTCCTGACTGGATCGTCGGCCATGAGCCGAGCGTGCGGCTCGCGGGTGACACGGTGCGCGAACCCGATGTAGCGATTTTGCGAAACCCGGGGATGAGCGGCAAGCTGTTCGATCGGACCGCCTTGTTCCTGGCGATCGAGATTTCGGATACAAGCCTTGCGATCGACCTCAACGTAAAGCGGCACACCTATGCGGAGGCATTGGTGCCGCATTACTGGGTCGTCGACATCAATGCTCGCCGCACGCATGTGATGCATGAGCCAGCGGCGGGCGACTATAAGATGCAGCGCATCGTTCCTTTCGGCGATCCGCTCGACATTCCCGAACTTGGCCGTTCGATCACGCTCGACTGAGCCCGCTTACGCCGCCAGCCGCAGCTCCAGCCTTCCCCAGATCTCGACCAGCGCGTCGACGAGTTCGCGCATCATCGCCTCGTCATGCGCCGGGCCGGGGGTGAAGCGCAGCCGCTCGGTGCCGCGCGGTACGGTGGGATAGTTGATCGGCTGGACATAGACGCCGTATTCGGCGAGCAGCACGTCGCTGATCTTCTTGGCCTTGACCGGGTCGCCGACCATCAGCGGCACGATGTGGGTGGTCGAGGGCAAAACCGGCAGCCCGGCCTCGGCCATCAGCGCCTTGAGCTTTGCCGCGGCGACGTGCTGGCCATCGCGCTCGGCGGTCGATGCCTTGAGGTGCTTCACGCTCGCCAGCGCGCCCGCGACCAGCACCGGCGACAGCGAGGTGGTGAAAATGAACCCCGGCGCATAGCTGCGGATCACGTCGATGATCACCTGGTCGGCGGCGATATAGCCGCCCATCACGCCGAACGCCTTGCCCAGCGTGCCTTCGATGATCGTGATGCGATCGGCGACCGCGTCGCGCTCGGAGATGCCGCCGCCGCGCGCGCCGTACATGCCGACGGCATGGACTTCGTCGAGATAGGTCAGTGCATTATATTTGTCGGCGAGGTCGCAGATTTCGGCGATCGGCGCGACATCGGCGTCCATCGAATAGACGCTCTCGAACGCGATCAGTTTGGGCAGTGAGGGATCGTCGGCGGCGAGCAACTCCTCGAGATGCGCAAGGTCGTTGTGGCGGAAGACGCGCTTCTCGCAGCCCGAATTGCGGATCCCGGCGATCATCGAGGCGTGATTGAGCTCGTCCGAATAGACGATACATCCCGGCATGATCCTGGCCAAAGTCGAGAGCGTCGCCTCGTTCGAGACATAGCCCGACGTGAACAGCAGCGCGCCTTCCTTGCCGTGCAAGTCGGCAAGCTCATGCTCGAGCTCGATATGGTAATGGGTGTTGCCGCCGATGTTGCGCGTGCCGCCCGAGCCGGCGCCGACATCGTGGAGCGCTTCCTCCATCGCCGCGATCACCTTGGGGTGCTGGCCCATTGCGAGATAGTCGTTCGAGCACCACACCACGATCGGCTTGGGGCCGTTATGCCCGGCGAAGCAGCGCGCATTGGGATAAGCGCCCTTGTTGCGCAGCACATCGATGAACACGCGGTAACGGCCTTCGGCGTGCAGCCGGTCGATGGCCTGATTGAACACCCGCGAATAATCTACCGCGGTCGCGCCGTCCCTGGTTTCCATGGCGTGCTCCCCTATCGCCAAACGACGCGCATTGCCAGCCGCGCATGCAGGCAATCTAGCGCCTGTGCCATGCCTGCAAAGCATTTCCTCGATCACAGCGATCGATAAGCTGCGACATGCCCGCCCATTGATCCGCATTAGTCTATACACGGCGTAAATGTGGTAAGTAAAAGTTCAGTTGCGGGGCGACTCGGGGGCAGCGGGCCCGCAATGTAAAAATATTTAAGGCTCTCGCTTGTGTTATGGAGCGTGAAATGGGCGGCAATCTCAGCGACAGCGACCAGGAATATTATCAGCGACGCGAGCGTCAGGAGCGCGAACGTGCCGCGCATAGCCTCGATATGGCGGCCAAGCGCCTGCACGGCGAAATGGCCGAGCGTTATTCGATATTGTTGGGGAACAGCGCCGCGACGCCACGGTAATTAAAGCGTCTCGACCTCAGTCAGCCCGACTCGGGCAAACGTCGGCGCCAATTTGGCGACATGCGCGCTCCGCGACGTGAACACCGCGCGCCCCGCTACGGGCTGTTCGGGCCATTGCTGCCCCGCTGTAAGATGCGCCACCCGCCGCGCGATTCCCGGCCCGCCATCGACGAACCGCACCCTGTTCCCGGTCGCCGCGACGAGTTCGTCGTTCAAAAGCGGGAAATGGGTGCACGCGTTGACGATCACGTCCATGTCCTCGCCGCCGTCCTGCGAAACCAGTCCTGCCAAGGCCTCGCGCACCGTCTCGATCGAAGGCCTTGCGCCGCCCAGCGCCGCCTCGGCCATCTCGACGAGCTCGGCTGAGCCGTGGCGCAGCACCAGGCAGTCCGCGGCAAAGCGCGCGGCGAGATCGTCCACATAAGGCTGGCGCACCGTCGCGTCGGTGCCGAGCACGCCGATCACGCGCGTCCGGCTCAGTTCGGCGGCCGGCTTGATCGCCGGGACGGTGCCGACGATCGGCACGTCGAGCGCGGCACGCACGTGCTGGAGCGCGATCGTCGAGGCGGTGTTGCACGCGATGACGATCAGCCGGGGATCGTAGCGCTCCGCCAGCCGGCCGAGCAACGCGGGCACGCGCGCGGCGATCTCAGCCTCGCTGCGCGTGCCATAGGGAAAGCCCGCCGAATCGGCGGCGTAGACCAGGGGCGCGCGCGGCAGCAACGCGGCGGTCGGCGCGAGCACCGACAGGCCGCCGACGCCGGAATCGAAGAACAGGATCGGGCGGCGATCGGACATTGCGGCGCGCATGGCTCGCGGCCGCGGCGCCGTCAACCGCGCGGGCCGGCGGTTGCACCGTGCCGGACAGCGATTATGTTGGCGGCGACAGGGGGTCCGTTTTGCCAACCGAAATCGTCTGGATGCCCGCCGCTGCCGCGATCCTGCTCGGCTATCTGCTCGGCTCGATCCCGTTCGGGGTGCTGCTCACCCGGATGGCCGGGGCGGGCGACCTGCGCCAGATCGGCTCGGGCAATATCGGCGCCACCAATGTATTGCGCACCGGTCGCAAGGGGCTCGCCGCGGCGACTCTGCTGCTCGACCTCGCCAAGGGCGCCGCGGCGGTGCTGCTCGCCGCCTGGCTGCTGCCGGGCCACGAGGTTCTTGCGGGGATGGGCGCCTTTCTCGGCCATTGCTATCCGGTCTGGCTGCGCTTCCGCGGCGGCAAGGGCGTCGCGACGCTGATGGGAATCGTCGTCGCGCTGCACTGGCCTTCGGGTCTGGTCTACGCCGCGGTCTGGCTGGGCCTGCTCGCAGCGTTGCGCATCTCGTCGCTCGCCGGGATCACCGCGGCGATCAGTGCGCCGGTGAGCGCCGCTTTCTGGGGCCGCATCGATCTCGTCCTGCTCCTCCTCGCGCTCGCACTGATCGTGCTGTGGAAGCACCGCGAGAATATCGATCGGCTGCTGAGCGGCACCGAGCCGCGGATCGGCGGCGGCAAGCGTGGCTGACCCGCGCGAGCCGCGGCTTCGGCTGTTGCGCTCGGCGAATATCGGACCCGTCAGCTATCGCCAGCTGATCGCCCGCTTCGGCAGCGCGGAGGCTGCACTCGACGCCCTCCCGACGCTCGCCGCGAACGGTGGCGGCCGCAGCCCGCGGATCGCCGAGCCAAGCGCGATCCGGCGCGAGATCGCCGCGGTCGAGAAACTGGGCGCGCGCTACCTGTTCCTCGACGATCCGGCCTATCCGGAACTGCTCGCCGAGACGGAGAGCGCGCCGCCGGCGCTTATCCTGCGCGGTCGGCTCGAACTTGCGGCACGCAGCTGTGTCGCGATGGTCGGCGCGCGCAATGCCTCGGCCGCCGCGTGCCGCTTCGCGCGCCAGCTTGCGCTCGGGCTGGTCGAGCAGGGCGTGACCGTGGTGTCGGGACTGGCGCGCGGGATCGACACCGCGGCGCATGTCGGCGCGCTCGCCGGCGGCACGATCGGCGTCATCGCGAGCGGGATCGACATCGCCTATCCCCCCGAAAATGCCGATCTCCAGGAGCGTGTCGCGCGCGAGGGCCTGCTCGTCGCCGAACAGCCGCCGGGCACCGAGCCGCTCGCCCGCTTCTTTCCCTCGCGCAACCGCATCATTGCCGGACTGGCTTTGGGCACGGTGGTCGTCGAGGCGGCGCCGCGCTCGGGCTCGCTGATCACTGCGCGGATGGCCGCGGAGGCGGGGCGTGACGTCATGGCGGTGCCGGGCTCGCCGCTCGATCCGCGCGCGCAGGGCTGCAACCTGCTGATCCGCGAGGGCGCGACCCTGGTCCAGTCCGTCGATGACATTCTCGAGATGATCCGCCCGATCGACCTGCGCGCGGTGCGTTCGCCCTCCAGCGCCTTTGAAGGCCCGCCGCCCCAGGACGCCAGCGACGCCGATCGTCGCGCGATCGTCGCGCTGCTCGGACCGGTTCCGGTCGCGGTCGACGAACTGATCCGGCAGTCGGGACTTGCGCCCGCGCTGGTGCAGACGGTGCTGCTTGAGCTCGAATTGGCAGGAAGGCTCGAAAGGCATGCCGGCGGCAGAACGAGTTTGGCCGGGTAAAGCAAAACCATCGTTACGGCCCTGGCAAGTCGCTGCCTGCCTCCTACATCGCGGCGATAATCCTCAGGGAGAATCTCAATGGCCGACGCCCCCGATCCCGCCAGCAACCAGCCCGCCGGTTACGTGCCCCCCAAGGTGTGGACCTGGGACCAGCCAAGCGGCGGCCAGTTCGCCAGCATCAATCGCCCGGTGTCCGGGGCGACGCACGACAAGGAATTGCCGGTCGGCAAGCACCCGCTCCAGCTCTATTCGCTCGGGACGCCCAACGGCCAAAAGGTGACGATCCTGCTCGAAGAGCTGCTCGCCGCGGGCCATGCCGGCGCCGAGTACGACGCCTGGAAGATCGACATCGGCCAGGGCGACCAGTTCGGCAGCGGCTTCGTTGCGATCAACCCCAATTCGAAGATTCCGGCGTTGGTCGATCGCTCCGTCGATCCCGCGCAGCGCGTGTTCGAGAGCGGCGCGATCCTGATCTACCTCGCCGAGAAGTTCGGCGCCTTTTTGCCGACAGATCCGGCGAAGCGCGCCGCGGCCCTGAGCTGGCTGATGTGGCAGATGGGCTCGGCGCCGTTCCTGGGTGGGGGCTTCGGACATTTCTATGCCTACGCGCCGATCAAGATCGAATATGCGATCAACCGCTATGCGATGGAAGTGAAGCGGCAGTACCACGTGCTTGACACGCATCTCGCCGAGCACCGCTATCTGGCCGGCGACGACTATACGATCGCCGACATGGCAGTCTGGCCTTGGTATGGCGGCGTGGCGCGCGGCGACGCGTATGGCGATGCGGCGCAATTCCTGAACATCGGCGAGTACGCCCATTTCAACCGTTGGGCCGAAGAGGTCGCCGCGCGCGAGCCGGTCCAGCGCGGCCGGTTGGTCAATCGCGGGTCAGGCCCGGAGGACCAGCGCGTTCCCGAGCGCCACGACGCCAGCGACATCGACGCCGTGCGCGCGCGGATGAAGGGCTGATCCGATAAGCCGTCACCCCGGACCAAGTCTGGGGTGACGCGAGTTTTCATTTACCGCCCCGGCACGTACGTCACCC
Source organism: Sphingomonas sp. FW306-1B-B10E (assembly GCF_058782005.1). Taxonomy (NCBI): domain Bacteria; kingdom Pseudomonadati; phylum Pseudomonadota; class Alphaproteobacteria; order Sphingomonadales; family Sphingomonadaceae; genus Sphingomonas; species Sphingomonas sp. FW306-1B-B10E. The sequence continues at coordinate 55,340 of NZ_JBYSXG010000017.1, read as the reverse complement.
GCGCCGAGCCGTCCGCCCATACCGGCAGATAGAGGCCCTGGCCGCGTGCCTTGAGCTCGCCGGTGCGCACCTGGCCGATATCGGCGTGAATGACGAAGTCGCCGGCGCGCTTCTCGACGATCGCGCGCTCGATCTTGCCGAGCAGTTCCTGGAAATCCTTGGTGAAGTTCTGCGTCAGCGCCTCCGCCACGACCTGCGCGATGCCCGGCGAATTGGCGAGCTGGACGAGCAGGTCGCCGCCGACGCCATCGGTGTTGCCATCGACCTGCAGCCCCTCGAACGCGACACGCTGCGAATTGGGGGCGTTGACCGGCTTGGCAGTGATCCACACCATCCCGTGCGTATCGGCACTGTCGCCCACGCGCCGTGCCGCCAGCGTCAAGCCCACCGCGATTCGCCCGCCGGTGGTGCCATAGCCAATCACCTTCTCGAACCGCGCAGTGACCGGCCCGATCCCCGGCACCTCGAACGGCCGGCGCGAGCGCTTGGTCAGCGCCTTGAGGATCACCGGTTCGAGCTGGGCATAGTCCGCGATCACCGGCAGGAAGAAGCGCAGCCGCTCGCCGCCGGCGACCCGGGTCAGCGGCGGCAGCGGGATCGGCGCCGGGTCGGCGGGGCGCGGGCCGACAAAGGTCTCGGTCAGTGCCTCCATCCCCAGCTTGAGGCGCAGCTTGCCGCCGGACAGGCTGTACCCGCCATAGCTGAGCTTCTGCGGCGTGACGCGCATCCACACCGACGGGTTCTGCCGATTCAGCTCCAGCGAGGTGAAGCTCTGCCGCCACGCATCGCTCACCTTGGCGCGCAGATTGAGCTTGGCGATCTCCTGCGGCAGCTTGCGCTCGAGTTCGCGGACGATCGGCTGGAGCCTTTCGTCGGCCTTGTCGGTGAAGGTGATCCGCTTGCCGAGAAAATCGATCCCCGGCGCTTCGGTCCAGTCATAGGCCAGGTCGACGGTGGCGCGCACGCTCCAATCCTCGCGTAGCGCCAGCCGGATGCGGGCGTGCGCCATTGCCGATCCGGTCGCGGTCTCGCCCTTGAGCACCCCGCCCACGTCGCGCGCGGCGATCGCGGCATGGATCGGCACATCGGCGATGATATCCTCGCCCTGGCCGCGCAGCCGGATCGGCGCGCGGGTGACGGTGCCGACCACGGTACAGCCGAGCGCCGGCGTCACTTTCAGCTTGGCCTTGAACAATTTGATCCGCGCCGGCGGCACGCATTCGTCGAGCTTTCGGTCGATCGACCACAAGGTGCGCGGCACTTCCCGCTCCAGCGCTTGCGACAGCACGGCGGTGTCGACATCGAGTGGCACTGCGATCGCCGAGAGTTGGTGCGGTGTCTCGATCGCGTCGGTGGCGCGGGGCGGCGGCTCGACCGCGGTGTTGCGCGAGGTCACGATCAGCGCGACTCCCGCGGCGAGCACCGCCAGCGCCACCGCAATGATCCACAGCCGCCGCCTGCGAAACGCCGGGCGGGGCGGCGGGGGCGGGGACGAAACGGATTCCGCAGTGGACATCGCCGGGATACGCGCCGAGATCGTCCCGGTTCCGCAACCACCCGCTTGACGACCGCGCAAACGGGTCCCCACCTTACACGCGTACACGTGAGGATCACCTAACCCCCATGCAGCTCGTCATCGTCGAATCGCCCGCCAAGGCGAAGACCATCGAAAAATATCTCGGCTCGGATTACCGCGTCCTCGCTTCCTACGGCCATGTCCGCGACCTGCCGCCGCGCGACGGCTCGGTGAACCCCGAAGAGGGGTTCGCGATGGAGTGGGAGCCCTATGCCGATAAGTCGCGCCAGCTCAAGGAGATCTCCGATCTCGCCAAGAAGGCCGACCGGCTGATCCTCGCGACCGACCCTGATCGCGAGGGCGAGGCGATCAGCTGGCACGTCCAGGAAGTGCTCAAGAACAAGAAGGCGCTCCCCAAGGAGGTCGAGCGCGTCACTTTCAACGCGATCACCAAGCCCGCGATCCTCGCCGCGATGAAGGCGCCGCGCGAGCTCGATACCGATCTGATCGACGCCTATCGCGCCCGCCGCGCGCTCGATTATCTCGTCGGTTTCACGCTCTCGCCGGTGTTGTGGCGCAAGCTCCCCGGCGCCAAGTCGGCCGGCCGCGTCCAGTCGGTCGCGCTGCGGCTGATCGTCGAGCGCGAGCGCGAGATCGAAGGCTTCAAGCACCAGGAATATTGGTCGGTCACTGCCGATATGGAGCAAGACGGCACGCCGTTCGTCACTCGGCTGGTCAAGTATAAGGGCGATAAGCTCGACCGACTGTCGATTGGCGACGAGGGCACGGCACTCGCCGCCAAGAAGGCGGTCGAGGAAGGCCGCTTCTCGGTCGCCGCGGTCGAGACCAAGCCGGCGATGCGCAATCCGCCGCCGCCCTTCACCACCTCGACGCTCCAGCAGGAGGCGGCCCGCAAGCTCGGCTTCTCGGCGAGCCACACGATGCGGATCGCCCAGGGCCTCTACGAGGACGGGGCAATCACCTATATGCGGACCGACGGTGTCCAGATGGACGGGTCGGCGATCCAGGAAGCGCGCAAGGCAATCGCGACCCGCTATGACGGCGGCTATGTGCCGGACAAGCCGCGCCAGTATCAGACCAAGGCCAAGAATGCCCAGGAAGCCCACGAGGCGATCCGCCCGACCGACTTCTCCAAGGACAAGGCCGGCAGCGGCGATCATGGTCGCCTGTACGAGCTGATCTGGAAGCGCGCGCTCGCCAGCCAGATGGCGTCGGCGCGCATGGAGCGCACCACGATCGATTTGGAGGACGGCACCGGCCAGCACGGTCTGCGCGCCACCGGCCAGGTCGTGCTCTTTCCCGGCTATCTAGCACTCTACGAGGAAGGCCGCGACGACGAGGGCGACGAGGACAGCCGCCGCCTGCCGCGCATGTCCGCGGGCGATGCGCCCGCCAAGAAGGCGGTCAACGCCGAGCAGCACTTCACCCAGCCGCCGCCCCGCTTCTCCGAGGCCTCGCTGGTCAAGCGCTTGGAAGAACTCGGCATCGGCCGCCCGTCGACCTATGCCTCGATCATCCAGACACTCAAGGACCGGTCGTACGTCCGCGTCGAGAAGAACCGCTTCTTCGCCGAGGAGAGCGGCCGGCTGGTCACGGCCTTCCTCGAACGCTTCTTCGAGAAATATGTCGGCTATGATTTCACTGCCGAGCTCGAAGACGAGCTCGACGATGTCTCGGGCGGGCGCGCCGAATGGCAGGCTGTGCTCGAATCCTTCTGGAAGGACTTCAAGCCCCGCACCACCGAGGTGATGGAGCAGAAGCCGAGCGAAGTCACCGCAGCGCTCGACCTGTTCCTCGAACCCTATCTCTTCCCCGCCAAGGCCGATGGCAGCGACCCGCGGCTCTGCCCCAATTGCGGCAACGGCCGGCTGGCGCTGCGCGGCGGCAAGTTCGGCGCGTTCGTGGCGTGCTCGAACTATCCGGAGTGCAAGTTCACCCGCCGCTTCGGCGAGCCGGGCGGTTCGGGCGAGGATAGCGGTCCGGAGGTGCTCGGCGTCGACCCCGATACGGGGCTCAATGTCGAGCGCAAGTCGGGGCGCTTCGGCCCGTATATCCAGCTGGGCGAGGGCAAGGAAGCGGCACGCGCGTCGATCCCCAAGGATATCGACTTGGATCTCGAATGGGCATTGAAGCTGCTCAAGCTGCCGCGCACCGTCGGCAACCATCCCGAGACGGGCGAGCCGATCACTGCGTCGATCGGCCGCTACGGTCCCTATCTCGCGCATGCCGGCAAATATGCCCGGCTGCAGTCGACCGCCGAGGTGTTCGAGACGGGCATGAACGCCGCCGTGGTCAAGCTCGCCGAAGCCGCGGCGAATGGCGGCCGCCCGGCGCGCGGCGCCCCTCGCGAGCCGCTCAAAATGCTCGGCAAGCATCCGCGCAGCGAGGCCGAGATCAAGCTGATGGAGGGCCGCTACGGCGCCTATGTCACCGACGGCGAGACCAATGCGACCTTGCCCAAGTCGATCGACAAGGACCAGCTGACGCTCGAGGAAGCCGCCCAACTGATCGACGCCCGCGCCGCGGCCGGTCCGGCCAAGGGCAAGGGAAAGAAGAAGGCTGCGCCGAAAAAGGCCGCTGCGAAGAAGGCGCCGGCCAAGAAGGCAGCGGCAAAGAAATAGCATGCGCGGTTCACAAGCGCTGCGTTTGTCCCCAGGACCCCGCTGCGGTGCGGTGATCGCCATCCTTCTCGTCGGCGGAATGCTGGCGTGGGTCTTCTGGATGGTAGCGGCGACGGCCGGCAAGGAAGCCGGCCGGTCGAAGCTCGCGTTCGAAGGACGGAGTGCACAGCCGGCCAGAGACTTGCGCCGCTGCCTCGAGGACCCGCGAATCGACGGTCTGGCGATCGATCGAAGGGGTGGAACCTGGCAGACGCGCGTCGATGCCCCAAATGTCGCGAGCGCGGCGAATAACGCGCGGCATACCCGCGTCGAAGTCATTGAAGCTGGAGCCGCCCGGATCGTGCGTTTCTACACGCGCGACGGCCGGCCTGTGCACAGGGTCGAGCGTGCCTTGATCCAGGCCTGCCTCGCAGGCCGATCGTCCTGAAACCTCAGGCCGCGCGCACCTCGAGGCCGCGCAGCCACGCACGGGCGGACTTCTGCGCATCGATGATCTCGCGCGCGGTCATGTCTTCCGAGATCTCCGCGCGGAACTCCGCGGCGCGCTCGCTGCCCGAGACGGCGGCGATGTTGAACCATTTATGCGCCTCGACCAGATCGACGTCGACGCCTTCGGCGCCGCTCGAATAGACGATGCCTAGATCGAAACAGGCCTTGGCGTCGCCGCGCGCAGCGTCGCGAAGCCGGCTCTCGACGAGAAAACGTGCGCTCTTGAGACTGTTGCCCATGTCCGCCTACCCAATTGCCATCCTCAATGTTGCAAGGATTGGCAGGTAAGCGGGAAACAAAAGGTTAAAGCGGTTAACCGTATTCGCGCGTAGCGGGTTAGTCCGTCGTGGCCACGGGAATGTTGTCGATCAGCCGCGTTCCACCGATCCGCGCCGCAGCGAGCAGCCGCATCGGCCGGCCCTCGATCGGATCGCCCAGCGTCTCGGCATCGGCGAGCACGACGTAATCCACCTCGAAGCCCGCGCCCGCCAGCATCTCGCTGGCCTGCGCCAGCGCGGCCTCGGGATCGCCGCCCTTGGCGATGGCGCGCTCGGCGAGCCCCAGCGCGCGGGGCAGCGCCACCGCCTGGGTGCGCTCTTCCGGGATCAGATAGGCGTTGCGCGACGAGAGGGCGAGGCCGTCATCCTCGCGCTGGGTCGGCACTCCCTGGATCTCGAGGTCCAGGTCCAGATCGGCGACCAGCCGGCGAATCACCGCGAGCTGCTGCCAGTCCTTCTCGCCGAACAGCGCGACATCGGGGCGGACCTGGTTGAACAGCTTGGTGACCACCGTCGCGACGCCGTCGAAATGGCCGGGGCGGTGAGCGCCGTCGAGCACCTCGCTGATCCCGCTGACCGAGATGTTGGTGGCGAACCCCTCGGGGTACATCACCTCGACCGGGGGCAGCCACAGCAGGTCGACACCCGCCGCTGCCAGCATCCGCGAGTCGGCAAGCTCCTTGCGAGGATATTTGGCGAGGTCCTCGTTCGGGCCGAACTGCTTGGGATTGACGAAGATCGACACCGCCACGCGCTCGGCCGCACGCTTCGCCGCCTCGACCAGCGCCATGTGCCCGTCATGAAGCGCGCCCATCGTCGGGACCAGCGCAACGCGCTCGCCCGCCTCGCGCCAGGTGGCAACGGCGCCGCGAAGGGCATCCAGCTGACGGACGGTTTGCACGCTTGACCACTTTCGATACAACGGGAGGCCGGCCTTCTATGGGGCGCGGGCGGCTGGATCAATAAAGGAAGTTGTACGCTTGACCGACGGAGCTAAGCGCTTGCACGTGCTCGTTTTTGCCAACGAGAAGGGCGGCACCGGCAAGTCGACCACGGCGGTCCATGCAGCGATCGCGCTTTCCGCCAAGGGCGCGCGGGTGGCGTGCTTCGACCTGGATCATCGCCAGCGGACGATGGGGCGGTATCTCGACAATCGCCGCGCGACGATCAAGCGGATGGGGCGCGAATTGCCCACGCCCGAATATGAGACGCATGACGGCGAGAGCATGGAATTCTTCGGCGAGACGCTCGAGCGGCTCGGCGCCAATGCCGATTTCCTGGTCATCGACACCCCCGGCCGCGACGACAAGTTCGCGCGGATCGCCGTCACCAATGCCGACACGCTCGTCACGCCGATGAACGACAGTTTCGTCGATTTCGACCTGATCGGCCATGTCGATCCCGACACCTACAAGGTCACCCGGCCGAGCTTCTATTCCGAGCTGATCTGGGAATCGCGCAAGCGCCGCGCCAAGGCCGATGGCGAGACGATCGACTGGGTCGTCCTCCGGAACCGCATGCAGCATATCGAGGCGCGCAACATGCGCCGAGTCTCCGAGGCGATCGACCAGCTCTCCAAGCGTGTCGGCTTCCGAGTGATCTCGGGGCTCAGCGAGCGCGTGATCTACCGCGAATTGTTCCCGCAGGGGCTGACGATGCTCGACAGCCGCGAATTCGGCGAGATGGGCCTGAGCCACGTCGCCGCGCGGCAGGAGCTGCGCGAGATGATGGCGGGGCTGGCGCTCCCCGAAGTCGCCATGCCGCTGTTCGCCTGATGGCCAAGGCGATCCTCGCGGCGCTGATCCTCTTCGCGCTGTATCAGCTGTTCCTCAAGCCCAAGCCCAAGCCGCGTGCGCCACGCATGCCGCAGGACGAGGCGCGGGCGATCCTCGGATTGGGCCCGGAGGCGGACGAGGAGGCGATTCGCGGCGCCCACCGCCGGCTGGTTGCTGCAGTGCATCCTGACAAAGGCGGATCCGCGGAATTGACCCGACGGATCAACGCGGCGCGCGATACGTTGCTTCGCCGTAGCGCATAGGCGCCACGGACCGCCGCTTCGGTCTTGTTGCACCTGCGTAATTGAACTTTTGCCGCACCTGCGAATTAGGCCCGCAACATCTCTCCCGGAGGCATCATGACGCACCGTTTCGACCCCACTTCGCTGCGCGAATATGACATTCGGGGAATCGTGGGAGAAGCGCTCGGACCCGACGATGCCCGCGCGATCGGCCGCGGCTTCGCCACCCTGCTCCGCCGCGCCGGCGGACACCGAGTCGCGGTCGGCCGCGACGGCCGCGTCTCGTCGGTCGAGCTCGAGGCGGCGTTGGTCGAAGGGCTGACCGCCTCGGGCTGCGACGTCGTGCGCATCGGCCTCGGCCCCACGCCGATGCTCTATTATGCCGAGGCGACGCTGGAGGTGGACGGCGGCATCCAGATCACCGGCAGCCACAATCCCGGCAATTACAACGGCTTCAAGATGGTGTTCCAACACCGGCCGTTCTTCGGCGACGACATCCAGACGCTCGGCAAGATGGCCGCCGAGGGCGATTGGGAGGAAGCCGACACGCCCGGCACGGTCACCGATTATGACATCGTCGACGCCTATGTCGGCCGGCTGGTGGCGGGCTATGCCGGCGGCGCCTATCGCGTCGGATGGGATACGGGCAATGGCGCCGCCGGTCCGGTGATCGAGAAGCTGGTGCAGCAATTGCCAGGTGAGCATCATACGATCTTCACCGAGGTCGACGGCAATTTCCCCAACCACCATCCCGATCCCACCGAGGAGAAGAACCTCGCCGATCTCAAGCGCCTCGTCGCCGAGAAGCAGCTCGATTTCGGACTGGCTTTCGACGGTGACGGCGATCGCCTGGGTGCGGTCGACGGGCAGGGCCGCGTGATCTGGGGCGATCAGCTTCTGTCCATTCTGGCCGAACCTCTGCTCAAGGCCGAGCCGGGCGCGACGGTGATCGCCGACGTGAAGGCGAGCCAGGCGCTCTATGACCGCGTCGCGGAGCTGGGCGGCAAGCCGGTGATGTGGAAGACCGGGCACAGCCTGATCAAGACCAAGATGAAGGAAACCCATGCGCCGCTCGCCGGCGAGATGAGCGGCCACATCTTCTTCGCCGACACCTTCTATGATTATTACGGCTATGACGACGCGCAGTTCGCCGCCGTCCAGCTGATCCGCGCGGTGCATTCGACCGGCAAGTCGATGAACCAGCTCAAGGACGACATGCCGGCGATGATCAACACGCCGGAGATGCGTTTCCAGGTCGACGAATCGCGTAAGTTCGCAGTGATCGACGAAGTGCTCGAACGGCTCGAGGCGGAGGGCGCCGACGTCAACCGCACCGACGGCGCGCGCGTCAACACCACCGATGGCTGGTGGCTGCTGCGCGCTTCGAACACGCAGGACGTGCTCGTCGCGCGTGCCGAGGCCAAGAGCCAGGAAGGGCTCGACCGGCTGATGGCGCAGATCGACGCGCAGCTCGCGGCGAGCGGACTCGAGCGGGGGCCACAGGCCGCGCATTAATTCGAACTGCACCAACTCGCGCGCGGAACCTTGATCTGGATCAAGAGTTCTTGCGCGTGAGTGGGACCTGCCGTGAATGAAAAGAGCCTGAGCGACATCGCAGCGATCGAGGACGCGCAAGCCGCGCTCCGCGAGAGCATCGAGGCGACCAAGGAGCTGTCCGAGCGCGCCGAGGACTTGCTGCAGCGGCACAAGGCCCGCGCCGAGCGCGAAAATGCCGGTGATGATTGAGGCCGCGCCGCGCAAACGCGCAAGTTTCGGCTGGCATTTCATGACGTCACGTCCCACCTAGCCCGAATGGCCTCCCGCGCCCCCTCGCTCATTCGCGTCATCGATCTCGAAACCACCGGTCAGTCACCGCCCACGCACGGCGTGTGCGAGATCGGCTGGCAGGACGTCGTGCTCCAGCCCGATGGCCGCTGGGAAATTTACGGCGAGGGCGGCAACCGGATGGTCAATCCCGGGCGCCAGATCCCGCCGCTGACCATGGCGGTGCACCATATCCGCGACGAGGACGTCGCCGACGCGCCCTATTGGCACGATGTCGCGCGCCCAGTGCTCGATCCCTGGCCGCGCCGAATCGCGCTCGCCGCGCACCGTGCCGATTTCGAGCAGCAATTCTGCACCGCGTCGCTCACGCGCGGCGCCGACTGGATCTGCACCTGGAAGTGCGCGATGCGGCTATGGCCGGGCTCGCCGGGCTTTTCGAACCAGATGCTGCGTTACTGGCGCAAGCCCGACGGGCTGGTCCATGAACGCGGGCTCCCCGCGCACCGCGCCTTTCCCGACGCCTACGTTACCGCCTTCCAACTGCGCGACATGCTCAACGAAGCGAGCGTGGAGCAGCTGATCGCCTGGTCCAACGAGCCGGGGCTGCTGCCGCGCGTCCGCTACGGCCCCGATCGCGGCAAGGAATGGAGCGAAATCGACGACGATTCGCTCGCCGGTTTCCTCAACGACCGCGACGTGGACGTCCGCCACACCGCGCAGCAGGAGCATATCCGACGCACCGGCGGCGGCTCGGTAGGCCGCAAGTCGGCGACGCAGGACCTGCTGCTTTAGGGCTATTCTGCACACCATTCGTCCTGAGCCTGTCGAAGGGCGAATGGGAGGAGTGAAATGGCCCTAGCGCCGCCCGGCGATCAGTGTGCGCATCCCTTCGAGCACCCAACCATAGACAAGATGCGACGCGGCGCCGTGGAGGTGCAGCGCGAGCGGCGTCTCGCTCGGACCGTCCGCCAGCCCCGCCGCGGGCACTGCAGTTTCGTCGACCAATGCGGCGGTCGCGATCCCATAGGCGCTGCCGAATCCGGCGCTCGCCTCGGGCTTGTATTCGGTGATCACGCCGTAGATCCCGCCGAGCACCGCACCGGTGAGGTAATGCACCGCCTGTCCCGCCGGCGCACGATACGGCTCGGGAACGGGATCGCCGATCACGGCCTCGCTCGCGGCGTCGGCCGCCTTCACCGTCGCGGGATCGTCGTCGCTGCCGCTGTCGGGCAGCAGCTTCTGCGCCTGCGCCTGGAAGGCCGCCATCGCCGCCGAGGCAACCAGTCCCGCAGCTACGCCGGCGAGGAGCCCGAGAAACGGGCGGGGGCCTTGGGACATGCGAGTCTCTCCGAAATCGGTCAGTAACGGATGCGCTTGGCGACGAGCTTGCGCTTGGCCAGCCAGGTCTGAACGCTGTCGGCGCCCGCAAGATGCCCCGCCCCCACCGCAATGAACACTTTTCCGGGTTGCTGCATCCGCTGCGCGATCCATTCCGCCCAGCGCGCATTGCGGTCCGACAGCAGGATCTTGGCGATCTCCGGAGTCTCGCGCATGCCTTCGTTGAGCGTCGCGGCGAGCGAATCGGGATCGCCCGCCGCCCAGCTCGCCACCATCTTGTCGAGCTCGCCGCCCATCTTGGGAAAGTCGTCGATGGTGGAAACGAGGAAGTCGATCTGCAGCCGCTCGGGCAGCGAGTCGAAATAGCCGAGCTGCTGTTCGGGGGTCTCCAGACCGCCCAGTTTCTTGCCGGCGGCCTTGGTCGCGGTCGTGATCGTGCGCTCGGCGCCGCTCGCGGGATCATAGCCGAGCTTGGGCAGGCCGGCGACGCTCAGCGTCACCGCGGCGAACCACGGATCGAAGCGGTCGAGCGCGGCGGCGGGCATGCCGATCTCGGTGAGCGCCTTCGCATAGGCCGCACGCTTGTCCGCGGGCAGCTTCTCAGTCAGCGTCGGCCCCGTCGGGTTGACCGCGAGCTTCATGACCATCGCGCCCATCGCCGCCTGGTCGGGCTCGATCATTTCGAGCATGACTTCGCTGCTCTCATTATACGCGGCCCAGACTGCCTCGTCGAACCAGCTGAGCCCGGGCTTGAGCACATGGACGGTGCCGAACAGATAAATCGTGGTGTCGGCGTCCTGCACCACCCACAAGGCCGGATCGGCATCCTTGAGTGCCTGGGCATGCGAGGGTGCCGCGCAAGCAAATGCGAGGGCCGCCAGCAACGATCGCAGCAACTTCATCATCGACAAAGCTCTCTCTCGAATGGGTTGATGTTCGCACTACGCATTCAGCTGAGTTCCTTCAGTGGCGTGGCGATGTCGGCCAGCCGCGCGGGATCGATCGCCGCCGCGTCGACGACGAGCTTGCGCCCCTGCACATAGTCCCTGGTGGCATTGACGCAGTCGAGCGCGATCACGCGTCCGGCGCGCAGATAGATCACCGAGAAGCTGCGGCTCGCCGGATCGCCGCGCAGCACCGTTTCGTCATGCCCGGTCGAGATGCCGACGGTCTGGAGCTTGAGGTCGTACTGGTTCGACCAGAACCACGGCACCGCGTCATATTGTGCCTCGATCCCGGCGATGGTCTTCGCGGCGACGGTCGCCTGGTCGTTGGCGTTCTGCACCGATTCGAGCCGGATGCAGCGATCCTCGGCAAAGCGGCTGGCGTGGAGCGCGCAGTCGCCGACCGCAAAGATGTCGGGCAAGGAAGTGCGGCATTGCGCATCGACCAGCACGCCGTTGCCGCCATTGGCGCCGGCATCGAGCAAGGGCGCGACCGCAGGCTCGACGCCGATGCCGACGATCGCCATCTCGGCGTCAACAATCGTGCCATCGGCCAGCCGCACACCAGTGACGCGGGTGTCGCCGAGGATCGCCTCGACGGTTACGCCCAGGCGAATCTCGACACCATGCGCGCGGTGCTCGTCCTCGAAGAAGCGCGACAGCGGTTCGCCCGCGACGCGGGCGAGGACGCGGTCCTGCGCCTCGAGCACGACCACCTCGCGGCCGAGCTTGGCGAGCACCGCCGCCGCCTCGAGCCCGATATAGCCGCCGCCGATCACCGCGACACGGCGGACCTCGGGCAGCTCGGCGATCATCCGGTCGACATCGGCGCGGGTCCGCACGGTGTGGACCCCGGTCAGGTCGCCGCCCGGGCAGGCGAGCCGGCGCGGCTTGCCGCCGGTCGCCCAGATCAGCGTGCCATAGCCGATCGTCGTGCCGTCGCCGGTGGCGACTTCGCGCGCAACCGGATCGACGCGGGTTGCGGTGCAGCCGGGCAGCAGCGTGACTGCACGCTCGTCCCAAAAGGCAGCGTTGCGGATCAGCAGCCGCTCGAACGGCTTGTCGCCGGCGAGATATTCCTTGGACAGCGGCGGGCGCTCATAGGGCAATTCGGGCTCGTCGCCGAGCAAGGCGATGCTGCCCTCGAACTTGTTCTGGCGCAGCGCGATCGCCGCCTGCGCCCCGGCATGCCCCGCGCCGACGATCAGGACGTCGTACCGGCTCATGCCTTGAGCCGCTCGGCGTGCCACGCGACATGCTCGGCGAGAAAGGTCGAGACGAAATAATAGCTGTGGTCGTAGCCCGGCTGGCGCCGCAGCGTGAGCGGGATGCCGGCGGCGTCGCAGGCGGCTTCGAGCAGCTCGGGGCGGAGCTGCTCGTGGAGGAACTGGTCGGCATCACCGACATCGACCAAAAGCTCGGGCACACGCGCCCCGTCGAGGATCAGTGCGCAGGCGTCATAGGGCCGCCACGACGCGCGGTCTTCACCGAGATAGCCGATCAGCGCCTTCTCGCCCCAGGGCACCACGCTCGGCGCGACGATCGGCGCGAAGGCCGACACGCTGCGGAAGCGGTCCGGATTGCGCAGCGCCACGGTAAGTGCGCCGTGCCCACCCATCGAATGGCCGGTGATGCCCTGCCGGTCCATGTCGGCGGGAAATTCCGCGGCGATCAGGTCGGGCAGTTCCTGCTCGATATAGCTGCGCATGTGGAAATGCGACGCCCAGGGCGCTTCGGTCGCGTCGACATAAAAGCCCGCGCCCTGGCCGAAATCATAGGCCGTATCGTCGGGCACGCCTTCCCCACGCGGAGACGTGTCGGGCGCGACCAGGATCAAGCCCTGCGCGGCACAGGCGCGGCGATATTCACCCTTGTCGGTGACGTTGGCATGGGTGCAGGTCAGCCCCGAGAGATACCACAGCACCGGCAGCCTGGCGCCCTCGGCATGCGGCGGGACATAGACCGAGAAGGTCATCTCGGTACCGGTCGACAGCGCCGCGTGGCGATACACGCCCTGCACGCCGCCCTGCGCCTTGTTGGTGGAAACCGTCTCCATGTTCCGTCCCTTTACCGGAAAACCACCGTGCGGATGCCGTTCAGCAGCACCCGCCGCGCGCCGACCCATTGCACCGCGCGGGCGAGCACCTGCGCCTCGATGTCGCGGCCGATGCGGATCATGTCGTCGACCGAGGCGCGGTGGTCGATCCGCTCGACCGCCTGCTCGATGATCGGCCCCTCGTCCAGCTCGCTGGTCACGAAATGCGCCGTCGCGCCGATCAGCTTCACCCCGCGCGCGTGCGCGCGGTGGTAGGGCCGCGCGCCCTTGAAGCTGGGCAGGAAGCTGTGGTGGATATTGATGCAATGCCCCGCCAGCCGCTCGGCAAGCGCGGGCGACAGGATCTGCATGTAGCGCGCGAGGATCAGATAATCGGCCGCCAGCGCCTCGAACCGCGCGAGCAGTTCGGCCTCCTGCGCGGCCTTGTCCGACGGCAGCAGCGTGAAGGGCAGCCCGTGCCACTCGGTGAGCGCACGCAGCGTGTCGTGGTTCGACACCACGCCGACGATCTCGACGCCGAGCGACCGCGTCTGCCAGCGGTGGAGCAGGTCGTTGAGGCAAATGCGACCCTTGCGACACCGCGATCAGCACGCGCGGGCGCTGCGCCGTGTCGGAGAGCTCCCAGTTCAGCGCCAGCCGCTCGGCCACCGGCACGAACGCCGCGCGCAGGGTCTCGGTCTCGAACGGCGCATCCACTGCCTTGAACTCGACGCGCATGAAGAAGCGGCCGGCCTCGAGATCCGCATATTGCTGGCTGTCGAGGATGAATCCGCCGCGCTCCGCGAGGAAGCCGCTGACCGCCGCGACGATGCCGGGGCGGTCGGCGCAGTCGAGCGTGAGGATCCAGGATGGCGGCATCAGCCTGCGACGATCGGACGCTGCGGCGAACCCTCGCCCAGATTATGCGTGCCGCCCGGCTCGATGTTGATCATCCGCACCTCGCCGTGGCGCGCGACCGGGCGGTGCTCGACACCGCGCGGCACGACGAACAACTCGCCCGGGCCGAGCGTCACGGTCCGGTCGCGCATTTCGATGTCGAGTATGCCGTCGAGGACGAGGAAGAAGTCGTCGGTGTCGTCGTGCGTGTGCCAGACGAACGCGCCCTCGACCTTCACGATGCGCACATCGTTGCCGTTATAGGTCGCGACCAGCCGCGGCGCCCAATGCTCGGTGAAGCCCGCGAACTTCTCGTCGAGATTGACCGCCTCGCTCACGCCGGCATGCGCCATATCGCGCAGAGCTTGTTGCCGTCGGGGTCCCGCACATAGCTCAAATGCATCGTGCCAAGCGCACCGCCGTCGCGCTCGCCGGGCGGGTCCTCGATCGAGCGCCCGCCATGCGCGACCGCGACGTCGTGGAACGCCTTGACCTGCTCGGCCGAGCTGCACCGGAAGCCGATCGTGCTGCCATTGGCGCAGGTCGCGGGCTCGTCGTTGATCGGCTCTGAGATGCCCAGCGTCCCGCCGTCATGGCGATAGAAGAGCCGTTGGTGCCCGGTGGCCGCGACGTTGCGCAGCGCCTCGCCCGAAAAGCCGAGCGTGCCGAGCACGGCGTCATAGAATTGCTTCGAGCGCTCGATGTCATTCGAGCCGATCACGACGTGATTGAACATGGGTGCCTCTCAATAGACCACGACGCTGCGGATGCTCTCGCCGGCGTGCATCAGGTCGAAGCCCTTGTTGATCTCCTCCAGGGTGAGCACGTGGGTGATCATCGGGTCGATCTGAATCTTGCCGTTCATGTACCAGTCGACGATCTTGGGCACGTCGGTGCGGCCCTTGGCGCCGCCGAAGGCGGTGCCGCGCCAGTTGCGCCCGGTGACCAGCTGGAACGGCCGCGTGGCGATCTCCATGCCCGCCTCGGCCACACCGATGATGATGCTGGTGCCCCAGCCGCGATGGCACGCCTCCAATGCGGTGCGCATCACTTCGGTGTTGCCGGTGCAGTCGAAGGTGAAGTCGGCGCCGCCGTCGGTCAGCGCCAGGATCGCGGCGATGGTCTCGTCGCGCGACTTGCCGCGCCCGTCGATGAAGTCGGTCATCCCGAACCGGCGGCCCCATTCCTCGCGGTCGGGGTTGATGTCGACGCCGATGATCTTGCCCGCACCCGCCATCTTGGCGCCCTGGAGCACGTTGAGCCCGATCCCGCCCAATCCGAACACGACGATATTGTCGCCGACCTGGACCTCGGCGGTGTTGACCACTGCGCCAACCCCGGTGGTGACGCCGCAACCGATATAGCAGCTCGTCTGGAACGGTGCGTCCTCGCGGATCTTGGCCACGGCGATCTCGGGCAGCACGGTGAAGTTCGAGAAGGTCGAGCAGCCCATATAATGGTAGATCGGCTGGCCCTTGTGGCTGAACCGGGTGGTGCCGTCCGGCATCAGCCCCTTGCCCTGGGTGGCGCGGATCGCGGTGCACAGATTGGTCTTGCCGCTCAGGCACGACTTACACTGGCGGCATTCGGGGGTGTAGAGCGGGATGACATGATCCCCCGGGACGACGCTGGTCACCCCGGCGCCGACCTCGCGGATAATCCCCGCGCCCTCATGGCCGAGCACGCTCGGGAACAGGCCCTCCGAATCGAGCCCGTCGAGCGTGTAGGCATCGGTGTGGCAGATGCCGGTGGCCATGATCTCGACCAGCACTTCGCCGGCCTTGGGGCCTTCGAGATCGAGCTCGACAATCTCGAGCGGCTGCTTCGCCTCGAATGCGACGGCGGCTCTGGTCTTCATGGGGCGTCTCCCGAAATGGCTTGGCGCCTGATCCGCGAAAGGGCTGACGGTTGCAAGCGCCGAGCTTCGCTCTCCGAACGTCGCATGTGCCATAGTGAAGTATATACTTGACTATTTCAGCATCTCCAATAGTGAAGGGAGAGCTTCACTATTGGAGATGCTTCATGTCCGGCAATCAGGTCACGCACGCAAGCTTCACACTCAGCCGTATCCTGCCCGCGCCGCCCGCGCGGGTGTTCGAGGCTTTCGCCCAGCCGGAGCTGAAACGGCGGTGGTTCGCCGAAGGCGACCAGCATGAGGTGGAGGCGTTCGAGTGCGACCTGCGCGAAGGCGCCACCGAGCGGCTTCGCTATCGCTTCCGCGACGGCACGCCCTTTGCCGGGATGCGCGTCGCCAATAGCGATACGGTGCTCAGCCTGGTGCCAGACGTTCGGATCATCTGGGCATCCAGGATGACGTTCGGCGATGCCGACATTTCCGCCGCGCTCGTCACGGTCGAGCTGGCCGCCGTCGAGGATGCCACCGAACTGACGATCACGTTCCAGGGCGCCTTTTTCGAAGGCGCCGACGGGCCCCAGATCCGCGAGATGGGGTGGCGAACGCTTGTCGACAGGCTGGCCGACACCATCGCATAACGGGATATGGACGCTTCCGAACCGGGCCTCGACGCGGGATCCATCCTGCATGCCCTGGGCGATCCCACCCGTCGGCAGATGGTGGAATTGCTCGGGCGAGGCCCGCTGTCCGTTTCCGCGTTGGCGCAGCCGTTCGATATGTCGCTGACGGCGGTGGGGCAGCATTTGCGCGTGCTCGAGGCGTGCGGACTGGTCGTCACCCAGAAGATCGGGCGCGTCCGCACCTGTCAGTTGCGCGAGGAGGGCCTCGACGCGCTGTCCCGATGGATCGATGCGCAACGCCCCGAATGGCACCGTCGCATGCAACGGCTCGCCGATTTGGTCGGCGGGCCGCAGCGCTGATTCGCCCGGCATTTCCGGACGGCGGCGACCGCAGGCGCGCACGCCCCGAGACTGGGCCTGGATCGAACCGGAAAAATGGTGCTGCCGGTGAGGATTGAACTCACGACCTCAGCCTTACCAAGGATGCGCTCTACCACTGAGCTACGGCAGCACTCGCCGGTCGGGGACCGGGCGGGAGGGGCCTATGTGCTTGGGGGCGAGTGATTGTCAACCCGAAGCCGGCCGGTTTATCGATGCTCCGCATGAACGATGCGGAAAAACAGGCCCGGCGCGCCGAGGCGCTCAGGGCCAATTTGCGGAAACGCAAGCAGCAGGCGCGCGCACAGGCGAGCCCCTCAGAGCCTCAGCGCGATTGCACCCAGGCCGCGGCGAACGATCCCAAATCATAGCCTTTGTTCAGAATGGCGTGGGGACCCATCAGGTAGATCGCCATGGTGACGGCACCTGCCAGGAACCACATCATCCGATTGGTGCGACCTTCGCTTCCAACCATTGCCTTTCATCCCCGCCCAATTGCGGGCCGACCACTTCGAGCACCCGCGCGTGATAGGCATTAACCCACTGAAGTTCCTTTGGGGTTAACAGGGAGGGCTCGATCAGGCGGCGCTCGATCGGCGCGAAGGTGAGCGTCTCGAAGCGCAGCATCGCCTGCTCGGCGCCGGCGATCTCGGCAGGAACGATCAGCACCAGATTCTCGATGCGGATGCCGTATTCGCCCGCCTTGTAATAACCGGGCTCGTTCGACAGGAACATGCCGGCGCGCAAGGGTTCGAGGCTCTGCCCGCCAGGATAGAAAGGCTGGGCGATCCGCTGCGGGCCTTCGTGCACCGAGAGATAGGCGCCGACGCCGTGGCCGGTGCCGTGCCCGAAATCGAGCCCGACTTCCCAGAGCGGCGCACGCGCGAAGCTGTCGAGCTGCGCGCCGGTGGTGCCGTCGGGGAAAATCGCAGTGGCAATGCCGATATGGCCCTTGAGCACGCGCGTAAAGCGGTCGCGCATCTCGGGGCTGGGCTCGCCGACCGGCATCACCCGGGTCACGTCGGTGGTGCCGTCGGCATATTGGCCGCCCGAGTCGACGAGGTAGAGCTGGCCCTGCTCGATCTTCAGGCTCGATTCGTCGGTAACCTTGTAATGCGGGATCGCACCGTTCGGGCCGGTCGCCGAGATCGTATCGAAGCTCAGGTCCTTGAGCACGCCGGTCGCTTCGCGGAACGCTCGTAGCTTGTCGGCGGCGGACATCTCGGTGAGCCCGCCGGCGGGCGCAGTCTCCTCGAACCATTTGAGGAAGCGGACGAGCGCGGCGCCGTCGCGCGCCTGCGCGGCCCTGTGCCCGGCGATCTCGGCGGGGTTCTTGAGCGCCTTGGCGAGCACGACCGGATCGCGGAGGCTGAGGATCTTCGCGCCGCCGGCATCGAGTGAATCGAAGATCGCGGCGACCGCGCGCTCGGGATCGGCGGCGACGCGCTTGCCAACGAAACCCGCAAGCGCGGGCGCGAAGGCGGCGCGGTCGTGCACGCGAATCGCATTGCCGAGATGCTGGCGGACCGCATCGGTGATCTTCTCAGGACTGACGAACAGGTCGGCGGTGCCGTCGGCATTGACGATCGCGTACGCCAGCGCAACCGGGGTATGGCTCACGTCGTTGCCGCGGATGTTGAACGCCCAGGCGATCGAATCGAGCGCCGACAGCACCACCGCGTCGGCCTTACGCTCGGACAGCCACTCGGCGATCTCGGCGCGCTTGGCGGCCGAGCTGCGTCCGGCCGCGGCGTCGTCCTGGACGCTCAACGTCGCATCCGAGGGGGCGGGTCGATCGGGCCAGACCGCGTCGACCGGATTGGTGTCGACCGCGACGAGTTCGGCGCCTTTCTCGGCAAGTGCCTTGCGTGCCTCCTCGACCCAGGCGCGGGTGTGCAGCCATGGGTCGTAACCGATCCGCCCGCCATCGGGAGCGTGCTCGCCCAGCCAGGCGGCCATGCTGACCTGCGGCACCGGGACATATTGCCAGTCATCCGCAGAGACCTGCTGGCGGACCTGGAGCGTGTAGCGCCCGTCGGTGAAGATCGCCGCTTCGCTCGACAGCACCACCGCGCTGCCGGCGCTGCCCTGGAAACCGGTCAGCCAGGCGAGGCGCTGGGCATAGGCGCCGACATATTCGGACATGTGTTCGTCGGTGAGGGGAACGACGAAGCCGTCGAGCCGGTCGCGCTTCAATTGTTCGCGAAGGGCTTGGAGGCGGTCGGCATAGCTGGACATGGCGGTTCCTCGGACATCGGGACGCCGCGGACCGCGGGATCGACGCGCGAGTCGGCGGCTGGATTGCCGACCGTTTGGCCGATGGAATCGCGAATGGGAAGCGCTATGCCCGTGCGATGACCACGCCGTTTCCCCGTCGCGACCTTGCCACGCCCGCCTTGATCGTCGATCGCGCCGCGCTGGGGCGGAACATCGCCGCGATGGCAGCCTTCGCGGCCGAGCAGGGCGTCGCGCTCAGGCCGCACGCCAAGACGCACAAGAGCGGCGAGATCGCCCGGCGGCAGATCGCGGCGGGCGCGGTCGGCATCTGCTGCGCCAAGCTCGCCGAGGCCGAGGCGCTGGCCAAGGACGGGATCGGTAACATTCATCTGACCTCGCCCGTGGTGACCTCCCAGGCGATCGCGCGGCTGGCGGCGCTCGAGGAGCGGATCACGCTCTCCGTGGTGGTAGATCATTCCGACAATGCCCGGGCCCTGGGGGCGGGGGCGCCGGGCCTGACGGTATTCATCGATGTCGATCCGGGGAGTCATCGCACCGGCGTGACCTCGCCCGCAGCGGCGATCGACCTCGCGCAGGCGATCGCCGCGACCGGCACGCTCCGCCTCGGCGGTGTGCAATATTATTGCGGCTCGCATCAGCATATCCAGAGCCTCGCCCAGCGGCGCGCGGCGATCGTGGAGCGCACCGACTATCTCGGCACCGTATTGGCGGCATTGCGCGGCGCGGGGTTCGAGGTGCCGATCGTCACCGGCGGCGGCACCGGCACTTTCGCGATCGACGCGGCGCTGGGCGTGTTTACCGAGCTGCAGGTCGGATCCTACGTCTTCCTCGACCGCGAATATGGGGATTGCGAGCTCGCCGGACCGGCCTTCGAACCCGCCTTGTTCGTCGACGCGACCGTGGTCAGCGCGAATACGCCCGGCATGGTGACGGTCGATTCGGGGCTCAAGGCATTCGCGACCGATGCCGGCGTGCCGGTGGTGCTCGCCGGGGCGCCGCGGGAGAGCCGCTATGCCTTCACCGGCGACGAGCATGGCGCGCTCTTCGGCGACGACCTGCCGCCGCTCGGCGCGCGCGTGACGCTGATGCCGCCGCACTGCGACCCGACGGTCAATCTCTACGATCGCTACCAGATCGTGGAAGGAGAGGCGGTGGTCGACACCTGGCCGGTTACGGCGCGCGGCTGTTCGAGCTGAGGAACCGCTTCGGCCGCCGGGCGCTTGTCTCGCCGACAAACGGAGACACCAGATGGCCGAAGACCGCGTGACGATCGACCTTGCGACCCTGCTCGACAATAGCGACGACCGCCAGGTCGAGTTTGCTGGCGAGGCGAGCGGCGAGCGCTACGACTTCGCCGTGCAATATGACGTGCTCGAGGCGCTGAGCGCGCGCGTCCCCGACGGCGATGGCGCCGCTTTGGTTCAGGCGTATGAAGACGAGATCGCGCGCGCCGCGACCCGCGCGCTGGCACGGTTCGACGGAAGCGACCGGACGATCATCAGCGGCAACGATCTCGAACAAAGCTGACCCGCCGCGCGGCACATCTCGCCGCATGGCAACGCCCGTCGCCGGTGCGGCGGGTTGCACTTTACATTTTGTTGAGGTGAAGGCCGGAGAGGCGAGGCTCGCCATATCAAGCGAGGAATCATGCGCTTCTACCTTGCCAGCTCGTTCCTGTTTCCGCGCAGCTTTCGGCTGCGCGTATTCGCGATCTGCTTCGTCGCGACGCACGTGCCGCTCCTCACCTATGTCGGCTGGGGCGCGGCGACGGGGCGGCTGGCGCTTACCGAGTTCCTGCTGCTCTTGTTCGCGACCGTCGTCGGGATGGGAATCGCCTTGTTCGGCATCGGCGCGATGCTGGCGCCGATCCATGTCGCCCAGGATGCGCTCACCACGCTCGAGCAGGGCGGGGCGGTGGCGCCGCTGCCCGAGGGCAGCGAGGACGTGATCGGCAGCCTGCTCGGCAGCGTCAACCGCGCGGCGAGCGCGGCCGAGGCGCGGATGCGCGAGCTCGATCTCGCCTCGAAGGAGGATCTGCTCACCGGGGTGCGCAACCGCCGCGGGTTCATCGCCGACATCGCCGATTTCCTGCCCGAGGAGCGCCGCGGCACGATCGCCTTGATCGACCTCGACCAGTTCAAGGCAGTCAACGATCGCTTCGGCCATGACGAGGGCGACCGCGTGCTGCGCGACTTCGCGGTGCGGCTGTCCTCCGAGCTGCGCCGCGGCGACCTCGTCGCGCGCTGGGGCGGGGAGGAATTCGCCTTGCTGTTCCGCGGCGCGACCGAAGAGGAAGCCGCGCGGGTGCTCGCCCGGGTGAGCCAGCGGCTGATCGCGACGCCGCTGATCGTGCTCGACGGGCAGGCGCTGACCTTCTCGGCGGGCATCTGCCGCTTCGGCGGCGACCAGCTCGAAGACACGATCAATTGCGCCGACAAGGCGCTGTACGAAGCCAAGGAGACCGGACGCAACCGCATCGTCCGCGCCAATCGCAGCGGCCAGCCCGCATTGCCGCTCGGCTGAAGCAGGGGCTTCGACACGGCGCCAAGCTGCGATAAGGGCGGGGGATGACCGATCTTCCCAAGCCCCCCGTCGCCGCCACCCGTCCGCATCAATTCTCCGCGCACGGCGTCACTATCGACGATCCCTGGGCGTGGCTGCGCGATCCCGGCTATCCCGAAGTTACCGACAAGCAAGTGCTCGCCTATCTCGAAGAGGAGAACGCCTATTTCGAGCAGGTGATGGCGCCGCACAAGCCGCTCAGCGACCGGCTGTTCCAGGAGATGCGCGGGCGGATCAAGGAAGACGAATCGACCGTGCCGCAAAAGGACGGCGACTGGCTCTACTGGACCGATTACGAGACCGGCGGCGAATATCCGCGCTGGTGGCGCAAGCCCGCCGCCGGCGGCGCGGACGAACTGATCCTCGACGAGCCGGCGCTCGCCGCGGGCAAGGACTATTTCCGCGTCGGCGCGATCACGATCAGCGAGGACGGCGCGCTGATGGCCTATTCGACCGACGATGACGGGTCGGAGCGCTACACGATCCGCTTCAAGGATCTGGGCGGCGGCACCGCGATCGGCGAGAAGATCCGGGGCGCGGCGGGCAAATGGGGCGACGTCTCGATCGAAGGGACGATCGGCAATATCGTGTTCACCAGCGGTGGCGACGCGATCCTCTACGGCGTCACCGACGAGAATTGGCGGACGCGCACGATCAAGCTGCACCGGTTGGGCACCGATCCTGCCGACGACGTCGTGATCTATTTCGAGGAGGAGCTCGGCTTCTCGGTCGGCGTCGAGCTGAGCAGCGACCGCAAGTGGATCCTGCTCACCACCAGCGACCACGAGACCGGCGAGATCCGGCTCTATCCGGCCGACAATCCGCTCGCCGAGCCGATCCTGGTCAGCCCGCGCAAGACCGGCCGCGAATATGATGTCGATCTCCACGGCGACACCTTGTTCATCCACACCAACGACACCGACCCGCAGTTCCGGCTCGCCACCGCCAGCCTCGCCAATCCCGGCGAATGGGCGGAGCGGATCGCGCCGTCGCCGCATTTCTACATGACCGGGGTGGCGTGTTTCGCCGACTTCTTCATCGTCGAGGGGCGCGAGGACGGGCTCGATCAGGTCGAACTGCACCGCTACGATTCCACGGTGGCGCCGGTGCGGCTGGAATTTCCCGAGGCAAGTTACGTCGCAGGGCTCGCCGACAATCCCGAATATGCCGTCGACAAGCTGCGGCTCAGCTACGAATCGATGATCACCCCCGGCACGGTGCAGGATTACAGCGTCGCCACCGGGGCGATCGAGACGCTCAAGGTCCAGGAGATCCCGAGCGGGTACGACGCGTCAAGATACGCGACCGAGCGGCTCAAGATCGCCGCGCGCGACGGGACGCAAGTGCCGGTGTCGATCGTCTATCCGAAGGGCTTTCCCCGCGACGGCAGCGGCAAGCTCTATCTCTACGCGTATGGCGCGTACGGCTATGCGATCCCGCCGGGCTTCTCGACCAGCCGGATGTCGTTCCTCGATCGCGGCATGGCCTTCGCGATCGCGCATATCCGCGGTGGCGACGATCTCGGCCAGGCCTGGTATCACGACGGCAAGCTCGAGAAGCGCGAGAACACCTTCAACGACTTCGTCGACGTGGCGAAGGGGCTGATCGCGCGGGGCTTCACGCATGCCGGTGGGATCGCGATCGCCGGACGCTCGGCGGGCGGCGAGCTGATGGGCGCGGTGGTCAATTCGGATCCCGAATTGTGGGGCGCGGTGGTCGCCGACGTGCCGTTCGTCGACGTCCTCAATACGATGCTCGACGCCGAACTGCCGCTGACCCCCGGCGAATGGCCCGAATGGGGCAATCCGATCGAGGACCCCGAGGCGTTCGCGCGGATCCGCGCCTATTCGCCCTACGACAATGTCCGCGCGCAGGACTATCCGCCCTTGTTCATCTCGGGCGGGCTCAACGATCCGCGCGTGACCTATTGGGAGCCCGCCAAATGGGCGGCCAAGCTGCGCGCGACCAAGACCGACGACAATGTGCTCGTGCTCAAGACCAACATGGGCGCTGGCCATGGCGGCAAGTCGGGCCGCTGGGAGAGCCTCAAGGAATCGGCCGAGGAGATGGCGTTCGTGCTGTGGCAGCTGGGGGTCGAGGCATAGCTGCGGCGACCGTTGCCGATCGAACACCGAATCCGTAGGGGGCGGCCTCCGGCAAGGGGGGCATCATGGCATTGGAACTTCGTCCGAACTGTGAATTCTGCGACCGCGATCTCCCGCCTGCGGCGACGGAAGCACGTATCTGCACCTACGAATGCACCTTTTGTGCGGCGTGCGTCGAGACCAGGCTGTTCAATGTCTGCCCCAATTGCGGCGGCGGCTTCACCCCTCGGCCCATTCGGCCGGCGACCGAATGGCGGCCCGGCCTCTCTCTGGCCAAGCGGCCGCCATCGAATGTGCGCCGCTCGCTGGCCTATGATCTGGCGGATATCCACGCCCTGTCGGGTAAGCTGCGCGACATTGCGCCGGAGCAAAGATAATCACCGCGCCGCGCGTTCGCTCAGGCGTGTCTCGCGGTGGCAGGTGTGACAGAAGGCGAAATCGAATATTTCGCTGAGCACCCAGGCCTGGCTTTCCAGATTCCATTCGGCCCATGCGTCGCGCGTCACCGCTGCGCTGCCGCAGCGTTCGCACGCATATTCTACCCGAGGAGTGCCGCCTTCTGCCACGCGGACAATCTGGCACGATTCGCGT
Source organism: Sphingomonas sp. FW306-1B-B10E (assembly GCF_058782005.1). NCBI lineage: Bacteria > Pseudomonadati > Pseudomonadota > Alphaproteobacteria > Sphingomonadales > Sphingomonadaceae > Sphingomonas > Sphingomonas sp. FW306-1B-B10E. The sequence goes on along the minus strand of NZ_JBYSXG010000017.1, from coordinate 31,050 downwards.
CCGCTTCGGACGAAAATGACTCCGAAATGGAGGCGTTTGCGCGACGGTTGCCGCAAGGCCGGCTGCACGATAGCTTATGCCACATATCGGCTGGGAGAGCGGCGATGCGGCGGACGACGGTGGCGATGGCAGCGGCGGCACTGGTGCTCATCGGATCGGTGGAAGCTGCCCCGGCTGCGCATCCCGCGGCGCCTGACCCGGCCGTGATCGCCGGGCGGCAGGCGGCATTCCGGATGTCGGGCGCCCTATTCGGCGGGCTTCGCGCCGCCGGCGAGCGCGGCGGCGATCCGAAGAGCCAGGCCTTTGCCGCGCGGAGCCTCGCGGGCTGGGCGCGCGCGATTCCCGGCATGTTCCCCGCCGGGAGCGGCGGCGGCAAGAGCGCGGCGCTGCCGACGGTGTGGAGCGACCGCGCCGGATTCGAGGCGCGCGCCGCCGATTATGCCGCCGCGGCCGACAAGCTCGCGGCGCTGGCAACGGCGGGCGATGCCGAAGGGTTCAAGGCGCAGCTGCGCGAAGTCGGCGCCAGCTGCGGGGCGTGCCATGACAAATATCGCAAATCCGAAGAGCACCGCTCCAACTGAGCCGCGCCGGCGCCGAGTTCAGCTGCGCGGCTGCTGGTCGACGGGCACTGGCGTGAGCTCGTAGATGTCGAGCTGACGGCTATCGGCGCCGGCCACCGCAAGCCGCCAGCGAAAGCCGCCGACGCGCTCGACCACGCCCACCATGTCGCGTGCCGGCTCGTTGCCATAGCCGATCGAGTTGTCGCCCGCGCGGCGCTGGCGTGCGCCTAGAAAGACGTAGCGTTTGCCGTCGGGATAGAAATAGCCGGCGGCCGGATCGCTGCCGGTCTGCTTGACGAAGGCGACGCCCTCGGGCGTGTCCGAAAGATAGCAGAAGTCGTTCGTCGAGCTGCGTGCGGTCGCGGCGCCGCGCGGCGGGGTGCGCAGCTTGACGATCCGGCAGCGATAGGCGCCCGGGGTCACGCCCGGCATTTCGAGCCCGGCTTTGGGATCGACCAGCCGGCCCTGGGCGGTGCGCACGCGCGGCGCCAGCTTGGCGTGGAGCCCGCCCCAGCGGGTTTGCAGGTCGGCGAGGCGCGTCTCGTCCTCGGGGCGGATCGACGTGCGCCAGACCGGCGGCGTCTCGACCGCGACGGGACTGACCAGCAGCACCTGTGGCGGCGCAGTCTTTGCCGCGCAGGCGGCGAGCGTTGCACTCAAGATAAGCGTGACGATGCGCCGATACATTTGGCCACCCCCGATCCACGTCCGAGATTGTCGAAAACCGTTATCGAAAGATGAACCCGAAGCGTTAACGAAGGGTAAACGCCGTTAACTTTTTTGCGGCGCAACAAGGGGCGCGACCGGGAATTCCCGGCCGCGCCGTAGCGTCAGAAGTGGGCGATGATGCCGGCGACCGGCTGGAAGCTGTTGAAGTCGCCGAAGCTGTTGACCTCGAGCCGGAAGCGCACGCCCGAGCGGCTGGTGATCCCGCCAAGGCCGATGTCCTTGGGCCCGACTTCGACGCCGAGGCCGGCGGTGATGTCGTGGAAGTCGCGGCTGTCATCGCCGAGCGCGTCGAAATTGACCCACTGATAGCCGGCCTTGCCGTAGATCAAGCCGCTGTCGCCGATGCGGAAGCCCGCGCGGCCGGCAACGCCATATTCCCAGTCGATCGCGCCCTTGAAGCCCTTGGTGGCATTGCCCTCGACGCCGACGAAGACCGGGCCGAGCGGCACGTTCACGCCGGCTACGCCCTGGACGATACCGCCGTCGAAGTCGCGGCCGCCGGGCGCGCCCGGGATGCCTGCGACGCGCTTATAGGGATTGTCGTCGAACTGCTCATAGCCGCCCATGATGCCGACATAGGGTTCGATGCCGAAGCCGCGCGATCCGTCGGGCGCCTGGCCGGCCTCGACATTGGCATCGGCGGCGGTGTCCTGCGCGAAGGCAGCAGTCGGGAGGGCCGCGGCGAGTGCCGCGACGGCGATGAGTGTACGCATGTGGGAAGGACCTTGTTACGCTGGTGAATACTCCCGATGCCGCAACCCGGATACGCTGGGCACACGCGGCATCGGTGGGAGCAGAAGCAACGAGCGACTCTTTTGTTGCGCTGCAACTGGACAGAAAGCCGCACATTTTGAAAACCGTTGCATAAAAGCCACGGTTCGGACGCGACGCTATTCGGCGGCGCGCACCTCCGGCTCGTCCTCCACTTCCTCGGGAAGCGCCCATACCAGATCGCCCTTCTGGAGGACGCGGCCGTCCTGCGCCTGCACGGTCACCGGAGCGATCGGCCGGCGGTCGCGCGCATCGACCAGCACCGGAAAGGCCGGCACGCCGGTCTCCCAGCGCTCGCCCCATTGGCGCAGCGCGATCATCGTCGGGAGCAATGCATAGCCCTTGTCGGTGAGGCGATATTCGATCTTGCGCCGGTCCTCGGGGCAAGGTCGCCGCACGAGAATGTCCTTGTCGACCAGCCGCGCCAGACGATTGGCGAGAATGTTGCGTGCGATGCCGAGCTCGGACTGGAACTCCTCGAAATGGTGGAGCCCGTTGAACGATCCGCGCAGGATCAGGAACGACCAGCGCTCGCCCATCGCCTCCAGCGCGGCCGGAAGGCTGCACTCTTTCGCCAGCGCCCGCAGCGACTCTCGAACCGCACCACCCATGACTGAATACATTACTCCAAATTGCCGACTCAGGGAAACGGCATAACGTCTTGCGACGCAGCAATAGTTTCTGCTTGCAACTTACCTTAGTGTCAATTAGCTTGCGATCCGCAACCCCTGTTGCGCCCAGACCTTCCCCAGGAGGACGACATGACCCGATTTCTCGCTGTCGCGGCAGCCGCCGCGGCCACGCTGGCGCTCACCCCCGCGACCGGCTTCGCTCAGGCCGCGCGCGGCTATTACGCCGCCACGCCGGTGACGGCGCCCGAAAAGGCCAGCCTGGTCACGCGATCGACCATCTGGAAGTGCGGCGAGGGCGTCTGCGTCGCGTCCAAGGCCAATGCGCGCGACAACATCGTCTGCGAACTCGTCGCCCGCGAGGTCGGCCAGCTCCAGTCGTTCCGCGCCAATGGCGCCGATTTCGACGCCGATGCGCTCGCCAAGTGCAACGCCAAGGCGCACTAATCTAGGCGGTGCCGGCCCGCGCGCCCACCGGCCACCCAACGGCAGTATATTCTGGGCGGCCGGGTGGGGGTGCGGGCTGGTGCGGCGCGCTAACAGCGTCAAAAATGCGCGAAAAACATTGCAATGCAGCAGCCCGGGGCGCCATCTAGTCCCGTGCTGCGTCAGTATGAACTTGTAGATCGGGTCCTGTCCTACGACCCCGAAGCCGATGAGGCGCTGCTCAACCGCGCCTATGTGTTCTCGGTCAACGCGCATGGCAGCCAGAAGCGCGCGAGCGGCGATCCCTATTTCAGCCATCCGATCGAAGTCGCGGGCATCCTGACCGACCTGCACTTGGACGACGAGACGATCGCCACCGCGATCCTCCACGATACGATCGAGGACACCGTCGCCACCCCGGAGGAGATCCAGCGGCTGTTCGGCGACAATGTCGCACGGATGGTCGACGGGGTGACCAAGCTCTCCAAGATCGAGGCGCAGACCGAGAGCGAGCGCGCCGCGGAGAACCTCCGCAAGTTCCTGCTCGCGATGTCCGACGACATCCGCGTGCTGCTGGTCAAGCTCGCCGACCGGCTGCACAACATGCGCACGCTCCACTTCATCAAGAACCCGGACAAGCGCAAGCGCATCGCCCGCGAGACGATGGAGATCTACGCCCCGCTCGCCGAGCGGATCGGCATGTACGAGTTCATGAAGGAGATGCAGACGCTCGCCTTCCGCGAACTCGAGCCCGAAGCCTATGAGAGCATCACCAAGCGGCTCGACAGCCTCAAGGTCGAGGGCGAGGACCGCGTCGCCAAGATCGCCTCGGGCCTCAAGCTGCTGCTCGCGCGCGGCGGCGTCGAGGCCGAGATTTCGGGGCGCGAGAAGCATCCTTATTCGATCTGGAAGAAGATGTCCGAGCGTCACGTGTCGCTCGATCAGCTCAGCGACATCATGGCGTTCCGCGCGATCGTCGAGACCGAGGAGGAATGTTACCGCGCATTGGGCGTGATCCACCGCCGCTGGCCGTTGGTGCCGGGGCGGTTCAAGGACTATATCTCGACGCCGAAGCGCAACGGCTATCGCTCGCTCCACACGACGATCATGCACGCCGGCGACACCCGCGTGGAGATCCAGATCCGCACCCGCGACATGCACGCCCGCGCCGAGTTCGGGCTCGCCGCGCACTGGGCGTACAAGCAGGATTCGGTTCGGCCGGACACGCAGGTCAGCTGGATCCGCGACCTGATCGAGATCCTCGAACATGCCGAGAGCCCTGAGGAATTGCTCGAGCACACTCGGATGGCGATGTACCAGGATCGGATCTTCGCCTTCACGCCCAAGGGCGAGCTGATCCAGCTGCCCAAGGGCGCGACGCCGATCGACTTCGCTTATGCGGTGCACACCGATCTCGGCGACCAGGCGGTCGGCGCCAAGGTCAACGGCAAGGTCGTGCCCCTGCGCACCGAGATCCAGCAGGGCGACCAGGTCGCGATCCTGCGCTCCAAGGCGCAGCAGCCCCAGGCCAATTGGCTCAACTTCGCGATCACCGGCAAGGCGCGCGCGGCGATCCGCCGCCACATCCGCCACAAGGAGCGCGACGAGACCGTGGCGCTGGGGCGCAAGCTCTATGACGAGATCGTCCAGCGGCTGCCGACTCCGGCGGGCGAAGGCGCGCTCACCGATGCGCTCAAGCGGCTGAAGTGCGCCGACGAGGCCGCATTGATGGAGGCGATCGCGCGGCGCCAGCTCACCGACGCGCAGGTGCTGGAGGCAGTGATGCCGGGCTCGACCGACGGGGTCGAGCACGAGATGCCGAGCCAGGCGCGCGCGATCGACATCAAGGGGCTGACCGCGGGCGTCGCGTTCCACTTCGCCGAGGATTGCCGCCCCGTCCCCGGCGACCGTATCGTCGGCGTGCGCCGCGCGGGCCAGCCGATCGAAGTCCATCGCATCGACTGCGCCGGGCTCGCCGACACCGACGACGAGGATTGGGTCGACCTCACCTGGGGCGACAAGGCCGAGGGCGGGATCGCGCGGATCGCGGTCACGCTCAAGAACGAGCCCGGCGCGCTCGGCGCCGTCGCGACGCTGATCGGCGGGCAAAAGGCCAATATCCTCGGCCTGCGCATGGACAATCGCGACACCACCTTCCACACCAACACGATCGACCTCGAGGTCCGCAACGCCGCGCATCTGATGCGCCTGCTCGCCGCGTTGCGCGCGGCCGACGTGGTGAACTGGGCCGAGCGGATCTGACATATGCCTCGCGAACGCTGGCGCCTGCGCTGCGACGGCGTTACAGCGGCCGGTCATGAAGAGGCCCAAGCTTTCCGTCGTCGTCCCCTGCTACAATGAAGAGGCATGCCTCGAGATGCTCCACGGCCGCATCTCGGCCGCGGCGCAGGCGGCGGTGGGCCAGGACTATGAGATCGTGCTGATCAACGACGGCTCGCGCGACGCGAGCTGGAAGGTGATGCAGCGTTTGTCGGAAAGCGACCCGCGCCTCGTCGCGATCAACCTCTCGCGCAACCACGGTCACCAGCTCGCGCTCACTGCCGGGCTCGATCTGTGCGCGGGCGAGGAAATCCTGATCATCGACGCCGATCTCCAGGATCCGCCCGAATTGCTCACCGATATGCGCGCGGCGATGAAGAGCCAGGGCGCCGACGTCGTCTATGCGGTCCGCCGCAAGCGCGACGGCGAGACGATCTTCAAGAAGATCACCGCGGCGTTCTTCTATCGCATGCTCGATCGGATCACCGACACGCCGATCCCGCTCGACACCGGCGACTTCCGGCTGATGACCAGGCGGGCGCTCGACGCGTTCCTGTCGCTCCCCGAACAGGCGCGCTTCATCCGCGGGATGGTCGCGTGGATCGGGTTCAAGCAGGTGCCCTTCCCTTACGACCGGCACGAACGGCATGCCGGCGAGAGCAAATATCCGCTCGGCAAGATGATCCGCTTCGCGCTCGACGCGATCACCGGCTTCTCGACCGCGCCCTTGCGCTTCGCCAGCCATGTCGGGCTGCTGCTCACCGGCGCATCGGCGCTGCTGGTGCTCTATATCCTCGTCGCGTGGATGATGGGCGCGGCAATCGCCGGCTGGACCTCGCTGATGCTCGTCGTCGTCGTGCTCGGCGCGGTGCAGATGTTCGTGCTGGGGATGATCGGCGAATATCTCGGGCGGCTCTATGTCGAGTCGAAGCGGCGCCCGCTCTATCTCGTCGCGGACGTCGCCGGGCCGGTGCTCGGCCATGCCTCGCTCGGCTATCGCTTCGAGGATTCGGGCGAAGTCAGCGTGTCGCCGCAGGTAACAAGGAACGAGGCGGAATAATTCCCCTCCCGCTTGCGGGAGAGGCTAGGGGAGGCTGCGACGGGGCGGTTCCATCCGACCCCGTGGACCACAGCCCCCTCCCCCGACACCTCCCGCAAGCGGGAGCGGAGCGCAGACGGCAGGCGTCGGACTATTTCTTCGAAGCCAGCGTGATCAGCGACAGTCCCGGCGGCAGCGGCATGCGGCCCACCAAATGCCGCTCCACTCGGAAGATTCCCTCGAACAATGCGTTGAGCGGCTTGGGCGGCGGCGAATCATCGCTGTCGTCCTTGCCCATCAGCTTGCCCGCGAAGCGCGCCGCAACCGCGACCGGGAAGAGCAGTGAATTGAAGTAGCCGAGCTTGCGGCCCTGCAGTCCGGCTTTCTCCAGCAGCGCCGCGAACCCCGCCTTGGAGTAGCGCCTTTTGTGGTGGTTTACCACGTCGTGCGCGCTCCACATCCATTGGTGCGCAGGGACGGTGATCAGGATCCGGCCGCCGGGCTTGAGTGCGCCCGCGATCGCCTTCAATGCCGCGACATCGTCGTCGACATGCTCGATCACGTCGAGCACCGCGACGAGATCGTAGCTGCCGGGTTCGATCCCCACCAATTCGGGAAGCGGCGAGGTGCCGACCGGCTTGCCCAGCCGCTCGCTGGCCTTGGCGCCCGCGGTCTCGTCGATCTCGATCGCGTCGATCTCGCCGAACTGCGCGAGCATCGGCAGGTTGTGCCCGGTGCCGCAGCCGATCTCGAGGATGCGCGCGTCCTTGGGCAAATCGCCCCAGCGGGTCAGGTAATCGGCGAGGATGTCGCGGCGGGCGCGATACCACCAATGGGTGGTGTCGTGCGCGGCCATGCGTTCGTAGACGATGCGGTCCATATCAGCCGAATACCAGCCAGCGGTTGAGAATGAAGGTGAAAATCGTCGCGAGCAGCACCGCGGGCAAGAGCGGCGCCCAGGCCGGGAAGCCGAGCAACGCAGTTCCGATCCAGGTGATCACGGCGTTGAGCGCCATTCCCGACGCCTGCACCAGGACGAACTTGGCCTGCTGCGTGCCGCCGCTCTCGCGGGTGCCATGGCCCTTGAAGCTCCAGCGGCTGTGCAGGAAGAAGCCCGCGGTCACTGCAACCGCGAACGCAAACGGCACCGCATAGACCGCGTGGCTGCGATCGAACACATAGAAGGTCAGCGGCAGGTACACCGCCGAGTAGATCAGCGTGGAGATTCCGCCGGCGATGCCGAAGCGGACCAATTGGCCGAGCATCCCGCTCGCGCGCAGGGACTCCACGTGTCTCTGTATAGCTGCCACTGCCACCGTCCGTTCGCGCTGAGCTTGTCGAAGCGCCGTATTTCCTGCCTAGAGAAACCGCCCTTCGACAAGCTCGGGGCGAACGGATGGGATTTCCGATGTTCGCGCCGGCCACTAGAGAGGAGCCGAGCGAAGGGGAAGCGATTTTGAAGCTGAGCGATTTGCGGGTCGAGCATGAACTGGACCGGCGTTGGCGGGCGGGCGTGCTGCTGTTCTGGCTGGGCGTCGTCCTCTGGTATCTGTGGCAGCGCCAGGGCAACATCCACTGGCTCGTGCTCGGCGACACCGACGACAATATGCGGCTGATGCAGGTGCGCGCATGGCTTGCCGGGCAGGGCTGGTACGATCTGCGGCAATATCGGCTCGATCCTGCGCTGGGCGGCTTCGACATTCACTGGTCGCGCATCGTCGACCTGCCGATTGCCGGGCTGATCCTGCTGCTCAAGCCGTTCGTCGGGATGGCGACCGCGGAGAAATGGGCATGCGGGCTCGCGCCGTTGCTGCCGCTCTTGGTGACGATGACGGGGCTCAGCCTCACCGTCCGCCGCCTGGTCGCGCGGCAGGCCTGGCTGCTGGCCTCGATAGTCCTGATGGGCTGCACCGCGACGATGGTGATGTATGCGCCGATGCGCATCGATCACCATGGCTGGCAGCTTGCCTGCCTGGCGATGGCGGTTGCGGGACTGGCCGATACCAAGCGCGCACGCGGAGGCGCGACGGTGGGCCTGTCGAGCGCCGTGTCGCTGACCATCGGACTGGAAATGCTGCCCTATTGCGCGATGGCAGACGCGATCATCGTGCTGCGCTGGATTTGGGACCGCAAGGATGCGCCGCGCCTGGCGGCGCATGGGCTGACGCTGGCCGGCGGATCCGCGCTCGGCTTCGCGCTGTTCGCGTCGAACGCCAACCAGGCGATGCGCTGCGACGCGCTGACGCCGGTCTGGCTGAGCGTGACGGTGGCGACGGGCAGCCTGCTGTTCGCCTTGTCGCTGGTGCGCGCCGATAATCGCGGAGTGCGGCTGGCGCTGGCGGCGGCAGCCGGAGCCGTGATCGTCGCCGGCTTCGCCTCGCTCTTTCCGCAATGCCTCGGACGGCCCGAACAGGTTTCGGATGAGCTTGCGCGTACCTGGCTCAACAATGTTCGCGAGGCGCGGCCGATCTACAAGCACAGCTTCAAGACCGGCTTCCCGATCGCGGCGCTGCCGGTGATCGGCATCATCGGCGCTCTGGTCGCAACCTGGCGTGCGCGCCGAACCGAAGCTGCGGTCGCCTGGGCCGCGATCGCCTTGTTCATTACCTTTGCCGGCGCCATGCTGCTCTGGCAGGTGCGCGCCGGCCCGGCGGCACAGATGCTGAGCGTCCCCGGCGCCACTGCGCTGGCCTGGATTGTGATTCCCTGGTTCCTCGCGCGGTCGTCGATGCTGGTGCGAGTGTTTGGAACGGCCGCCGCCTTCCTGCTCGTCTCCGGGCTGTTCGCCGGGCTCGCGCTGCCTTGGATCCCCGAGCATTTCACGGCCCCCTGGGCGCCCAACAAGGAGGCCAAACCCGGCAAGACCGGCCCCGACAAGGTCGCCCAGGCCAACGCCGCCTGCGCGCGGATGTCCTCGCTGCTGCCGCTCAACGCGATCCCCCGAGCGATCCTGTTCAGCCATGTCGACATGGGGCCGCGGCTGATCACGATCACGCATCACGACGGCGTTGCCGGTCCCTATCACCGCAACGGCGCGGCGATCCTCGACGTGCACCACGCCTTTACCGGCCCGGCGAGCGGCTTCCGCGCGATCGCGGCGCGGCACAAGGCGCGATATCTGCTGGTCTGCCCCGACATGGCCGAGACCACGGTATATCGCGCGCGCAGCCCCAACGGCTTCTACGGCCAGCTGCATCGCGGCCAGGTGCCGAACTGGCTCGAGCCGGTGGCGCTGCCGGCAAAGTCGCCGTTCCGGCTGTGGCGGATCCGCTACGATCTGCCGGACATGCCGGTCAGTGCCCCGAAAGCGCCGCCCCGGCGCTGAAACTGGCGCGGATCCCGTCGATCACGAATTGCGCGGCGAGCGCTGCCAGGAGGACGCCGAGCAGGCGCGACACCACCGCCTCGATCTTGGCGCCGACGACCCGCATGATCGGTCCGGCGATCAGCAGGGCGAGCAGAGTCAGAGCGAGGATCGATACCATTGCGGCGAGCACCACCGCCGAGCGCTCGAGCCCGTTATTCTGGGACATCAGCAGCATCACCGAGGCGATAGATCCCGGCCCGGCGATCATCGGCATCGCCATCGGGAACACCGAGATATCGACGGCCTCGTCGGCGCGGATCTTCTCGGCACGGTCCTCGCGGCGCTCGGTGCGCTTCTCGAACACCATTTCGAGCGCGATCAGGAACAGCATGATCCCGCCCGCGATGCGAAAGGCATTGAGGCTGATGCCGAGTGCCTTGAGCAGTGCCTCGCCGAACAAAGCGAAGCCGAACAGGATCGCCGAGGCGACGAGCACCGCGCGCATTGCCATCGCCCGGCGATGCACCGCGCTCGCGCCGCTGGTCAGCCCGGCGAAGATCGGTGCGCAGCCAGGCGGGTCGATCACCACGAAGAAGGTGATGAAGCTGGAGATGAACAGCTCGATCATTTGGGCGCCGCCACCGTGTCGGAGACGATTGTCACGAAACTGGCGCCGTCCCACATCCAGGCGGTGAACGTCCGCGCGCCGTCGGGCGAGACTTCCCAGAACCAGCGCAGCGTGCCGTCGCCCGATTGGCCGTCGCCGGTCTTGCTGCCGAGCGGGGCGATCATGTCGGCGGTCACTTCGTCGATCGGCGCGCACGAGGCCGATCTCAGCCGCGGTTGCGCCGGGCGCGCGCGCGGCGTCGCCAGCGCATCACCCTGATCGAGTATCCAGCGCCACCGGCCGTCCTGGCGCCGCCATATGGTGGTAAAATAGCCCTGCTCGCTGGGGAGCGCCCAGCCGCCGGTGTTGATCGCCGTCGCGCCGTCGCACGAGGTGAAGCTGGCGCTCGGCGCCCATTCCACCGACTTGGGCGGGTCCTTGCGGTCCTTGAGCCAGGTCTGCGCGTCGACGGGCTGGGGCACGAACATTGTCGCCTTTGCTGCAGCGAATGCGCGAAACGCGCTCCACTGCCCCTTCGCCTGCGCCGCTGCGTTGAACGCGCGCTCCGCCTCCACGGCCGTTTGCGGCGCGGCCGCCTGGAGGAGCAGCGCCGCCAGCATCAGATCTGCGCCTCGTCGAGCGTCACCCCTTCGCGGCGGTGCGCCGCGACGAGGGTGTTGCGCAGCAGGACCGCGATCGTCATCGGCCCGACCCCGCCGGGCACTGGCGTGATCGCGCCGGCCACGCTCGCGGCGCTGTCGAAATCGACGTCGCCGGTCAGGCCGCTTTCGGTGCGGTTGATCCCCACGTCGATCACGGTGGCGCCGGGCTTGAGCCACTCGCCTCTGACGAAGTGCGCACGCCCGACCGCGGCTACGACCACGTCGGCATGCTTGAGATAATGCGGCAGGTTCCGGGTGCGCGAATGCACGATCGTCACCGTGCAGCTCTTGGCGGTGAGCAGCGCCGCCATCGGCTTGCCGACGATGTTCGAGCGGCCGATCACCACCGCGTCGAGGCCGGACAGGTCGCCCAGACGATCCTCGAGCAGCATCAGGCAGCCGAGCGGCGTGCACGGCACGAAGCCCGGCAGCCCGGTGGCGAGGCGCCCGGCATTGACCGGGTGGAAGCCGTCGACATCCTTGTCGGGATCGATCCGCAGCAGCACTTCTTCGGTGTCGAGATGTGCCGGCAGCGGCAGCTGGACGAGGATGCCGTCGACCGCCGGATCGGCATTGAGCTGGTCGACCAGGGCAAGCAAGGTCGCCTGGTCGGCATCGGCGGGGAGCTTGTGCTCGAAGCTCTCCATCCCCGCCTCACGGGTCTGCTTGCCCTTCGAGCGGACATAGACCGCCGAGGCGGGGTCCTCGCCGACCAGGACCACTGCGAGCCCGGGCGCCCGGCCGGTGGCTTCGCGAAATGCGGGGACGCGTTCGGCGATGCGGGCGCGGAGGCCCGCTGCGAATGCCTTGCCGTCGATCAATGCTGCGCTCATGGCTCGCGTCCATAGAGGCTGGCGGCGATCTTCGCCAGCGCCTGCGCGTCACCCGCGATGGCCAGCCGCTTGAGGCGGGCGGTGTCGCCCGCGAGCAAGGTCACTGCGCGCTTGGGAACCCCGAACGCCTTGGCGACGATCGGCAGCAGCGCCGCATTCGCCGCGCCCTCGACCGGAGGCGCGGCCAGCCGGGCGGCGAAATGTTCGTCGGTGCCCGCGGCGAAGGCGTCGCGGGCTGCGCGCGGCGTGACCCGCACGGCGATCTCGATCCCGTCGGGGCGCAGCGTCCAGGCCGCGCCCGGCCGGCTCAGAGCGGTGCGCCCATCGCCGCGCGGTACAATGCGGGCATCACTGCCTGCTGGAGGATCAGCAGGATCACCAGCACGACCATCGGCGAGAGGTCGAGCCCGCCGAAATCGGGGAGCACCCGCCGGATCGGCCGGTAGATCGGATCCGTGATCGTCTGGAGCGCGCGCCAGATCGCGCCGACATATTCGTTGTGCACGGTGATCACGTTGAACGCGATCAGCCAGGACAGGATCGCCTGGACGATGATGATCCACCAGACGACGGTCAGGATGATCTGGAGGATGTCGAGGATCAGGAACAAACCCGTTCTCCGTAAGGAAGGTTCGGCAGTAGATAGCGCGTGGTTCAGGCGTGGACCAGCGTGCCCGCGCCGCGCCGCGTGAAGATCTCGAGCAGCATCGCGTGCGGCACCCGCCCGTCCAGGATCACCGCGGCGTCGACACCCGCTTCGACCGCCGCAACGCAAGTCTCCACCTTAGGAATCATCCCCCCCGAGATCGTGCCGTCGGTCCTGAGCGCGGCGATCCCCGCGGGATCGAGATCGGTCATCAGTTCGCCCGACTTGTCGAGGACGCCGGCGACGTCGGTGAGCAGGAAGAAGCGCGACGCGCCACAAGCGCCGGCGATCGCCCCCGCCATCGTGTCGGCGTTGATGTTGTAGGTATGCCCGTCGGTGCCGAGCGCGATCGGCGCTACCACCGGAATGAAGCCCTGCGCCGCGAGCGAGCGCAGGATCGACGGATCGACTGCGACCGGCTCGCCGACGAAACCGAGATCGACATGGCGCTCGATGCCGCTGAGCGGATTGGGGGCGCGGCCCTGGACCTTCTCGGCGGTGACCAGCCCGGCATCCTTGCCCGAGATCCCGACGGCCTTGCCGCCCGCCTGGCCGATCCAGCCGACGATCTCCTTGTTGATCGATCCGGCGAGGACCATCTCGGCGATCCGCGCCGTCTCGGCATCGGTGACGCGCAAGCCCCCGACGAACTGCGATTCGACGCCGAGCCGCTTGAGCATCGCGCCGATCTGCGGCCCGCCGCCATGAACGACGATCGGGTTGATCCCGATCGCCTGGAGCAGCACCACGTCCTCGGCGAATTTGCGTGCGAGCTCCGGGTCGCCCATCGCATGGCCGCCATATTTCACGACGAAGGTCGCGCCGGCATAACGCTGGAGGTAGGGAAGCGCTTCGGTCAGCGTTTCAGCCTTGGCGAGCAGCGCCGGGTCGGGAGCGTTATCGGTCATCGCGCGCTCTTAGGGCAAAGCAGCCCGGACCCCAAGGGTGAGTTGCGCTTTGCCGTTAAAGCGAGCGCCGGCGGTCGAGAAACCGACCTAAGCCGACGAAGAAATAGATCATCGGCGGCACCAGCACGAGACTCAGCACGACCTTGGTGAGCATCTGGCCGACGAGCAATTCGCCGATCGGGAAGACGCCGTAAAAGGCGACCGAGACGAAGATCAGCGTATCGGCGATCTGGCTGAGCATGCTCGCGATTGCGGCGCGCAGCCACAGCATCCGTCCGCCACCGCTCTTGAGCGCGCTGAAGATCGTGACGTTGAGGATCTGCGAGATGCCATAGGCAATGATCCCGCCGAGCCAGATGCGCGGGGTTCCCGACATCATCAGTTCGAAGGCGTGGAGCCGCTCGGGTTCCATGCTTGGCGAGGCGGGCAAAGCCAGCACGACCAGCGACAGCACCACCGAGGTCACCAGCGGGATGAAGCCCCAGAGCACCAGCCGCCGCGCGGTATCCGGGCCGTTGAGCTCGGCCACTGCGCTCGACACCGACACCAGCAACAGGAAAGCGAAGATTCCCGCCTCGACCGCGAGCGGGCCGACGCCGACCCAGGTCCCGATCTGCGAGATCGGACCCAGCGAGACCTGCTTGTTACCGAGCACCCCGGCGATGCAGACCATGCCGCCGTAGAAGATCGAGAGGAAGAACAGCGAACGCGTGATGTAGGGACGGCTTTCCATCGCGGGACGCTAGCGCGAAAGATGTCGGCGGGAAAGATGCGGCGGCCCCTCTGGTCTGATCCCGCCCAGCGTGTATGGTCTCGGTTTTGCTGGCCAAATCGGGGCGCCGGCGCGGGGGCTACGGACCAGCGGATGACTCAGTTTCCGATCGGCATTTTCGGCATCGTCGTGATTCTCGGGATCGCATGGCTGCTGTCGAGCAATCGCCGCGCGATCCGGCTGCGCGTGGTGGGGGCCGCGTTCGCGCTCCAGGCAGGGGTCGCGATCCTCGTGCTCCGGACGAGCTGGGGGCAGGCGGCGTTGCACGGACTGTCGAACGGCGTCTCGGCGCTGCTCGGCTATGCCGGCGCGGGCACCAGCTTCCTGTTCGGCCCGCTCGCCAAGCCCGAGCTCGGCGGGCAGAGCTTCGCGATCGCGGCGCTGCCGGTGATCATCTTCTTCGCGGCCCTGGTATCGATCCTCTACCATCTCGGCGTGATGCAGTTCGTCGTCCGCTGGATCGGCGGGGGGATCGAAAAAGTCGTCGGCACCAGCAAGGTCGAATCGCTCTGTGCCGCCGCGAACATCTTCGTCGGACAGAGCGAATCGCCGCTGGTGATCCGTCCCTATCTGGCGCGGCTGACCCCGTCGCAATTGTTCGCGGTGATGACCGTCGGGATGTCCGGCGTCGCGGGGACGATCCTCGCCGCCTATGCCAGCCTGCTCGGCCCGCAGGCGCTTCCCTATCTGCTCGCGGCATCGTTCATGGCCGCGCCGGGCGGGCTGCTGATGGCCAAGATCATCATGCCCGACGAACTCGTTGCCGCCGAGGGCGAACTGCCGCTCGGCGACAATCCCGAGGACGAAGTGATCAAGGTCGCAGAGCACGACATTGAGGAAGAGCGCGCCGCCAATCTGATCATGGCGGCGGCCAGCGGGGCGTCGACCGGCGTCAAGATCGCGGTGGCGGTGGGCGCGATGGTGCTCGCCTTCGTCGCATTGGTGGCGCTCGCCAACGGGCTGCTCGGCGGCGCGGGCAACTGGATCGTCTATGCCAGCGGCAATGCCGAATGGGCGCAATGGTTCAAGGACCTCAGCTTCCAGAAGATCATCGGCAGCGTGTTCGCGCCGGTGATGTACCTGCTCGGCATCTCGTGGCGCGAAGCGGTCGAGGCGGGCGGGCTGTTCGGCACCAAATTGGTGCTCAACGAATTCGTCGCGTTCATCCAGCTCGGCGAGATGAAGGACCTCGCGCCGCGCACCGTGGCGATCATCACCTTTGCCTTGTGCGGCTTCGCTAATTTCAGCTCGATCGCGATCCAGATGGCGGCGACCGGCAGCCTCGCCCCCAACCAGCGGCCGCTGATCGCCAAGCTCGGCATCCGCGCCCTGATCGCCGGCAGCCTGGCCAATCTGATGAGCGCGGCGCTCGCCGGACTGTTGCTGGCTTAGCTGCGCGCCGCCGATACCTTCACGTTTCGGCAACGAAATATAGGTTAGGCGCGCTTCGCGGGAGGGTGATTGTCGGGTTCGGAAGGGCCCGCGCATGCGATCAGGGACGTATGTCGATGGATCACCAATTGTTGCCGGCCCCGGAAGGGGCTCCGTTCGAATGGCTGCGCGAATGTCTCAACGCGGCCTATTTCATTGAAGACGACCGACGCTCCGCGTTTCGCTTCGGCGGCGCATCCGAGACGGCGACGCCGGTGCGTCCGCCGAGCCTGCCGGTCCAGGCACGCCGCGCCGACGAGCGGTCCAAGATGTCGGTCTATCGTTCCGCGACCTTGCGCTGGAACGACAACGAAAGCCTTTGCCTGATCCGCAACATCTCGGCCGGCGGCATGATGTGCCGCTCGATGGCGGGGCTCGTCGAAGGCGCGCGAGTCGAAGTGAAGATGCGTTCGGGTGATCAGGTGTCCGGCAGCGTCGTCTGGGCGCGAGAGGGGCAGGTGGGCATAAGCTTCGATGAACGCGTCAACGTGGCGACGGTGCTTAATCCGCCCGAGCGCGGCGATGCGCCGGTCCAGCGCATGCCGCGGCTGGCTGCCGACTGCGCCGCGACACTGATCGTCAACGGCGCGCGTCAGGGGGCCACGCTGCTCGACCTGTCGCAAGGCGGCGCAAAGATTGAAGCCGGGTTCTTGATCGAAGGCGACGAGGTCATGCTGGGCATTGCGGGTCTCGAACCGCGGCGCGGCATCGTCCGCTGGGCGCAGGGCGGCCGGGCCGGCATCGCCTTCCACAGCCCGATCGCGTTCAACGCGCTGGCACGTTGGGCGGTCAAGCGGTCCGCTCAGCGCGTCGGTACCGGCTCGGCGCCCGAATAATCGTAAAAGCCGCGCTTGGTCTTGCGGCCGTACCAGCCGGCCTCGACATATTTGACCAGCAGCGGCGCGGGGCGGAACTTGGGATCGCCGGTGCCTTCGAACAGGACGCGGGTGATTTCGAGGCAGGTGTCGAGCCCGATAAAGTCGGCGAGGGTGAACGGGCCCATCGGATGGTTGAGCCCGAGCTGGCACGCGGCGTCCACGTCGGGGATCGTCGCGACGCCCTCACCCACCGCGAAGCAGGCCTCGTTGAGCATCGGCATCAGCACGCGATTGACGATGAAGCCCGGCGCGTCATTGGCGTGGACGATGCGCTTGCCGAGCGACTGGCCGAACTTCTCGACCGCGGCAACCGTCGCGTCGGAGGTGGCGAGGCCGCGGATCAGCTCGATCAGCCCCATCACCGGCACGGGGTTGAAGAAGTGCACCCCCATGAAGCGTGCCGGGTCGGGCGCGGCCTGGGCGAGGCGGGTGATCGGGATCGACGAAGTGTTGCTGGCGAGGATCGCGTCAGGTCCTAGCACCTTGCCGACGGTCTCGAAGATCGTCCGCTTGATCGCCTCCCGCTCGGTCGCCGCCTCGATGACGAGGCCGCACGGCGCCATGCCGGCGACATCGTCGAGCGGCTGGATCAAGCGGAGCGCCGCTTCGGCATCGGCAGCGCTGATCTTCTCTTTGTCGACCTGACGGGCGAGCTGCTTCGAGATGCCCGCCTTGCCCGCTTCGGCACGGGCGAGATCCATGTCGGAGAGCAGCACGGTATATCCAGCCTGCGCCGCGACCTGCGCGATCCCCGCGCCCATTTGCCCCGCCCCGATCACGCCAACCGTCTGCATCATCCGTCTCCATTGTCTTTCGCGCCACCTACCGCCGCGCGGGCGGTTCGGCTAGGGTGCGCGCCATGCTGATCCTCGCGCTCTTCGCCGTGGCACAGGCCGCGACCGGCCCCTCCGACGTCAAGTCGTTCGGCGATTGGGCGGTCGCCTGCGACAATCTGCATTATTGCGAGGCGGCGTCGCTGGTGTCGAACGAGGCGCTCGACGATGTCCCGCAAATTGCGATCACGCGGGAGGGCGGGCCGGCGGGCGGGCTGGCGATCGATATCTGGCCGGAACCCGAATATCGCGGCGCCTGGCGGATCGAGGTGGACGGCAAGATGGCGGCGAGCGGGAGCGTTACCGGCCAGAGTGTCGTGCTGCGCGGCGCGGCGGCGCAGCAGCTCGCCGACGCGATGCTCAAGGGGCAGACCATGGTGCTGCGCGGCGGCGGCAAGGTGCTGAGCCAGGCCTCGCTCAAGGGGATTTCCGCAACCCTGCGCTATTTCGACGCGCAGCAGGGGCGTGCGGACACCGTAACCGCGCTGGTCGCCAAGGGCGCCAGGCCCGCGGGCGCGGTTCTCGCCGTTCCGGCCGCGCCGAAGGTGCGCTTCGTGCGCCCCAGCGGCAAGGCGGCGGCGATCCCGGCGGCGTTGCGCCAGATGATGGACAAGCAATCTGGGTGCGACGAAGCCTATGCCGGGACGGAAGGTGACAAGCCAGAAATAGAGACCCACGCCCTCGGCGGGGGCCGTACGCTTGCCTTGGTGCCTTGCGGCAACGGCGCGTATAACTATTCGAGCGTGGCCTATATCGTCGAAGGCGGCAAGGCCGTGGCGGCGCGGTTCGACTATCCGCCCGGCTGGACCGAGGCGGAAGGCATCGCCACGCTGGTCAACGCCGGCTGGGATCCGGTGAAGGGCGAACTCAACAGCCACCTCAAGGGGCGCGGCGTCGGCGATTGCGGCAGCGACGAAACCTATGTGTGGGACGGCGCGATGTTCCAGATGGTCGAGGCGCGGGCGATGGGCGAGTGCCGCGGCTCGCCCAACTGGCTGCGCATTTGGAAGGCGGAGGCGGTTCCGGCGCGGTAGGCGTTTCGAGCCACTCCCTTTCAAGGGGGGTGGCGTGGAGCCTGTCCAGGCGAACGACGGTCTCGATGAGATTGACATGCCCCACCCCCAACCCCTCCCCTGAAGGGGAGGGGCATTTTTATTCCATTTCCTCCAACTAAGGCGCCATGCGTAGCGGCTGGGCTTCGCAGAGGATCAGTCCGAACCAGTCCTGCGGGTCGGTCCATTCGCGGATCGGGGTCCAGCCGCCAGCGCGCAGCAGCTGCCGAGCGCCATTGGGGCCGTATTTGTGACTGTTCTCGGTGTGGATCGTCTCGCCCGCCGTCATCTCGAACGGACGGCCGTCGACGCTGAACGCCACCTCGCGCTGCGCCTCGAGATGCATCTCGATCCGCGCCGCGTCGGGATTCCAGATCGCGCGGTGGCGGAAGGCATCGACCGGGATCGTGCCCTCCAGCTCGCGGTTGATCCGTTCGAGCAGGTTGAGGTTGAACGCGGCGGTGACGCCCTGGGCGTCGTCATAGGCGGGGATCAGGATATCGGGCGACTTGACCCGGTCCATCCCGATCAGCAGCCGCGCACCGTCGCCGAGCCAGTCGCGCATCGCGCGCAGCAGGTTGACGGCGTGAAAGGCCTGCATGTTGCCGATCGTCGAACCGGGGAAGAAGCCGAGCTTTGGCAGCCCTGAAACTTCGTCCGGCAGCGGCACCGGGCGCAGGAAATCTGCCTCGACCGGGAGCACCGGGAGGCCCGGAAAGCCCCTGGCCAGTTCGCGCGCCGAATGGCGAAGAAACTCGCCAGAAATATCGATCGGGACATAGGCCGAAGGATGGATCGCGCGCAGCAGGATCGGGGTCTTGGCCGACGAGCCCGAGCCGAACTCGACCACCGCGGCATTGGGCGCGGCGAGCGCGCCGAGCTGCGGCCCGATCTGCATCAGCAACGCGGTCTCGGTGCGGGTCGGGTAGTATTCGGGCAGGTCGGTGATCGCCTCGAACAATTCGGAGCCGCGGCGATCGTAGAACCAGCGCGCCGGGATCGCGCGCGGGCGTGCCGCCAGGCCGGTCAGCACGTCGGCACGAAAATTGGGATCGGCGAGGCTGCGGTCGCCGTCTTCCAGTTCCTGCTTGAGCATGGTTACAGATCCTTGGCCAGGCGTACGCCGGTGAACTGCCAGCGCTGGTGCGGATAGAAGAAGTTGCGGTAGCTGGCGCGGACATGGCCGCGGGGGGTCGCGCAGCTGCCACCGCGCAGGACGAACTGCCCGCTCATGAACTTGCCGTTATATTCGCCGATCGCGCCTTCGGCGGCGCGGAAGCCGGGATAGGGGCGATAGGCGCTGCCGGTCCATTCCCAGACGTCGCCGAAAAAGGCCGGGCCGCCCGGCGACGGCCGCGGCTCGACCGCGCCGGCACGATCGAGCTGGTTGCCGCCGTTCGGATCATGGACGGCCGCGGCGGCCTCCCATTCGAATTCGGTCGGCAGCCGCGCGCCGGCCCAGCTCGCATAGGCATCGGCTTCGAAGAAGCTGACATGGGTGACCGGCGCGGCGGGGTCGACCGGGCGGCGGCCGTCGAGCCCGAATCGCGTCCAGCCGTCCTCGCGCTTCTGCCAGTAAAGCGGCGCTTCGACCGCATTCGCCTGCACCCACGCCCAGCCGTCGGACAGCCAGTGCCGCGGGTCGCGATAGCCGCCGTCCTCGATGAAGGCGATCCATTCGCCATTGCACACCGTTCGGTTGGCAATCGCATGCGGAGAAAGCAACGCGGCGTGGCGCGGCGTCTCGGAATCGAACGCGAAGCCTTTCAAAGTTGAGAAAGTTGCGGTCTGCGCGCCGGTCGCAACTTCGCCCGACGCGCCACGGATCCAGTCGAGTGGGCCGGGCATCGCGACGGGCACTTTGGGATCCCCCTGCCACACCGCCGGCTCGAGCGGATTGACCGAGAAATGATGGAGGATGTCGGTGAGCAACAGCTCCTGGTGCTGCTCCTCGTGGTTGCAGCCGAGCAGGACCAACGCCTGGACGGGTTCGGCGAGCTGCGGCAGCGCGGCGATCAGCGCCGCGTCGACCGCTTCGCGATAGCGCAGGATCTCGTCGAGCGACGGTCGTGACAGCATGCCGCGGCGCGGGCGGGCGTGGCGCTGGCCCTCAGCCTCGTAATAGCTGTTGAACAGGAAGGGGAAGCGCTCGTCGTGGATCCGGTAGCCCGGCACATGATCGCGCAGAACGAAGGTCTCGAAGAACCAGGTGGTGTGCGCGAGGTGCCATTTGGCGGGCGACGCATCGTCCATCGACTGGATCGTAGCATCGGCATCCGAGAGCGGCGCGACGAGGTCGGCGCTGAGCGCGCGGACCGCGGCAAAGCGCGACGCAAGGGCGGAGGAAGCCAGGCTGACGTCGCGCTCCGTTCTCATTATGTTCCTTTACGTCGGGACCATGCCGGCGTCAACACAAATCAATCCAGGTTAACGCGACGCCCCGGGCACCCAGAGAACGTCCCCGGCACCGTTCCGGTTCAGCGCGCGCGCGGCGACGAACAATAGATCGGAAAGCCGGTTGAGGTATGCAAGGGCCTCGGGCCGCAGCGGCACTTGCGCCGCCGCGCCGACCGCAGTCCGCTCGGCGCGGCGGACCATTGCACGGGCGAGGTGGAGCGCCGCGGCGCCGGGCTCGCCCGCGGGAAGAATGAAGCTGGTCAGCGGATCGAGCGCGGCGTTGAGATGGTCGATCCGATCCTCCAGCCATTGGGTCTGGCTCGGCACGATGCGCAGCGCGGGTTCGATCTCGACCGGGGTGGCGAAATCGGCACCGAGATCGAACAGGTCGTTCTGGATGCGCGCAAGCATCTCGCTGAAGCTGCCCGGCCCGATCGCAGCACGCGCGACACCGATCGCGCTATTGGCCTCGTCGACATCGCCGATCGCGGCCATCCGCGGATCGGCCTTGGACACGCGCGATCCGTCGACCAGCCCGGTGCTGCCATCGTCGCCAGTGCGCGTGTAGATCTTGTTGAGCTTGACCATCGGCGCCTCCTACGCCGGGAAGCCGCGGGGCGGAAGCGGGGTTGCTGCGTTGACATGGCTGATGCGCCGCTAACCAGATTCGCGCACGCGGAATCAACCAATGGGTCCTAGCCTCGCAGCGAGGGGAATCCGTATGCGCCCGAGTGACCATGACAAGAACGATGCGCTGATCGCCCGGCTGGCCGAAGCCGACCGGCGTGCGAACCCGCGCACCTCGACGGCGCTGACCGCGACGATCCGCGCGAGCGGCGAGGTCCGGCGGATCAAGGGCGAGGTCGCCGATGTCTCGGTCGACGGCTGCAAGATCTACACCTGGGGGCTGCACGAAGGCGACGAAGTGTGGATCGCGATCGCGCATCTCGCGCCGATGCCCGCGCGCGTCGCCTGGGCCGGCGAGGGCGTGGTCGGGTTGAAGTTCAAGGGAACGCTGCACCAATCCCTGGTGACGCATCTCGGCTTCCTATGAGCCGCGCGGGATGAGGCGGTGCGACGGCCACCCCTTATCGACCTCGAACTCGAAGTGTTGATCTGCGTGATGCTCGTCGTGCTGATCTGGTGCGTCGTGATGCTGGTCGGCTGAGCAGGCGGTCAGCTCTTGGCGGACAGGATCAGCAGCAGCAGCGCGATGATGCCGATCGCCACGGCCTGGAGCAAGATGCGCTGCTGCATCAACTTGTTCGAGCGCAGCGCGCGCTCGCTCGGGCCCTCACCCTCGAGATCCTTGGTGGTGGTCTGGGCCATGTTGACCAGGCCCTTGATGAGCACGAAGACCACCGCGAGCATCGCGGCAATGAGCAGGGCGGCGAGGAAGAAGGTCATCCCGCCCTCCTACGCGCTTGCCGACGCGAATCCAATGGGAAGCAGCCCCTGGCGCAGGCGATCGGCGAGCGCTGGGCCGTCCTCGCCGGCGAGGCGCATCGCCTCGAGCGTCGGCGCGCCGTGGCGCTTGGCAAGACGCGTGCCGCCGGGGCCGGTCAGCAGATCGTGGTGGCGATATTCGGGAGTGGGCAGGCCGAGCAATGCCTGGAGCAGGCGGTGGACATGCGTGGCCTCGAACAGGTCGCGCCCACGGACGACATGGCTGATGCCCTGGGCGGCATCGTCGACGGTGACGGCGAGATGGTAAGAAGCCGGGGCATCTTTGCGGGCGAGGATGACGTCGCCGTGCGCGAGCGGGTCGGCGCGGACCCAGCCGGCAAAGGCGTCGTGCCAGTATAGATCCTCCCCGGCACGGGGAGGATCTGCAGTGCCTTCTCCATATCCAGCCGCCAGCTGTGCGGGCGAGACAGGTCCGGCGCTTCCAGCCCGCGGCACGTCCCGGGATAGAGCGCGCCCTCGGGCCCGTGCGGTGCGCTCAGGCTCGCGGCGATGTCGGCGCGAGTGCAGAAGCAGGGGTAGAGCAGGGCCATGCCGCGCAGCCGGTCGAGCGCTTCCTGGTAGAGGCCCAGCCGCTGCGACTGGAAGGTGACTTCGCCGTCCCAGCCGAGCCCGAGCCATTCGAGATCGCGCAAAATCGCGTCGACATGCTCGGGCCGGCTGCGGGTGCCGTCGATATCCTCGATGCGCAGGCTGAAGCGGCCGCCGGCGGCGCGCGCGAAATCGTGCGCCTGGAGCGCCGAATAGGCATGGCCGAGATGGAGGCGCCCGGTCGGGCTCGGCGCAAATCGGGTGTGGATTGTCATCAAACCGGCCCTTGACCGCGAGTCGCGGCATATGCTGTCATGCGCCCGTCACCAATCCCGGCCAGGGAGTGGCGGCCGCAAAAGGTGAGGGAGCGCATGTACCATCCCGATCTGATCCGCCATCCCGACGGTTGCCCCGCGCTGGTGCTCAACGCCGATTTCACCCCGCTCAGCTATTATCCGCTCAGCGTGTGGCCCTGGCAGACCGCGATCAAAGCCCTGTTCCTCGATCGCGTCGACGTGGTCTCTTATTACGAGCGCGAGGTGCGAAGTCCCAGCGCGAGGCTGAAGCTTCCTTCGGTCATCGCGCTCAAACAATATGTCCGGCCTTCGCAATTTCCTGCCTTCACGCGCTTCAACCTGTTCCTCCGCGACAAATTCTCCTGCCAATATTGCGGCACCCCGCGCGACCTCACCTTCGACCATGTCATTCCCCGCGCCCAGGGCGGGCGCACCACTTGGGAAAATGTCGCGACGGCCTGCGCGCCGTGCAACCTCAAGAAAGGCGGGCGGACCCCCAAGCAGGCCGGCATGCCGCTCCATATCGAGCCGATCCGCCCGACCAGCTGGCAGCTCCAGGAGCATGGCCGGCGCTTCCCGCCGCATTATCTCCACCAGACCTGGCGCGACTGGCTCTATTGGGACGTCGAGCTCGAGGCTTGATCTCCGTTCAGTGCTGGGCGATCGCGGCGCGGCGTCTATGGCGACGCCCGTCCGGTCGAGGAGTGAAGATGTCTATCCTGTTTTCCCTTGGTTTCCTCGTCGCGCCCGCAATGGCTTCGGAGGGCATGATACCCGCGCGCTTCCAGGGCGAATGGGCGGTACGGCTGAGCGATTGCGGCTCGAAGGGCGGCGACAATACCGAAGGCATGACGATTGGCCCGCGCGAGATCGGGCATTATGAGGAAAGCGTGACGATCAAGCGCGTCACCGTGCTCGGCCGCGACAGCGTCCGCTACGAGGGCACGCTTTCGACCTATGACGGCGACGAGCCCGCATCCGCGACCTTGCGGCTGTCGCCGGACGGCAAGCGGCTGATCGGGGCGGGCTATGCCGACGGACCCAACAGCCCGGCGCCCGACCTGCTGCGCTGCACGAAATGAAGAATGGGCGCGGCAGCGTTGTTGCTTCGCGAACTGTCTTATAATAACAACACACCGTGGCGTATTGCTTTTCCCAATCGCTCCAAGCCGATAAGAGGCGCTGATGGCCCGCGAACCCGGCTCCGGCGACATCCGCTTCCCGCTGCGGCGGACGCCCGAATCGAGTGACGGCTCGCAGCCGGCGCCGCGTGCCTGGCGCCCGGAGCGCGCCGATCCGGTGCCGCCGCGGACGATCGACGCGCCGCCGCCCGAGTCCCGGCCCAGCCTGACGCCCGATCCGTTCTGGCGCGCACCCCCGCCTCCGCCCCCGCCCGAGGGGCTGCCGTCGGGCGAAGACGGTACCAATCTGCCGGCGGTCCGCAAACGCTTCCGCTTTCGCTGGCGCTGGCTGAGCTGGGGGATCGCCGGGTTCATCCTGTTGTTCGTGCTCGCCGTGGCGTGGCTGGCGCTGACCGCGCCCTTGTCCAAGTCGCTCCAGCCGCCGGCGCCGCCGTCGATCACCTTGCTCTCGTCCGACGGCAAGCCGATCGCGCGGCGCGGCGCAGTGATCGCAGCGCCCGTCGACGTGACCAAGCTGCCCAAGCATGTCGGCGCGGCGTTCGTCTCGATCGAGGACCGGCGCTTCTACGGGCATATGGGGGTGGACCCGCGCGGCATCGCCCGCGCCTTCCTCCACAATACGACGAGCGACGGCGGCTCGCAGGGCGGCAGCACGATCACCCAGCAGCTCGCCAAGAACGCTTTCCTCACCGCCGACCGGACCGTGACGCGCAAGCTGCGCGAAGTGATGATCGCCTTCTGGCTGGAGGCGTGGCTGTCGAAGGACGAGATCCTGTCGCGCTATCTGTCGAACGTCTATTTCGGCGACAATGTCTACGGCCTGCGCGCCGCCGCGCAGCATTATTTCAGCGTCGCGCCCGAGAATCTGACGGTGAGCCAGGCGAGCCTGCTCGCCGGGCTGGTCAAGGCGCCGAGCCGGCTCGCGCCGACCGGCAACCTCCGGGGGGCGCGCGATCGCCAGAAGCTGGTGATCGGCGCGATGGTCGCGAGCGGGGCGCTGAGCGCGGCCGAGGCGGCGCGGGTGCGCCCGGCGGTGCTGCGCGTGAGCAAGGACAAGGAACTGCCCAACGGCACCTATTTCGCCGATTGGGTGCTTCCCGAGGCGCGCGACCGTGCCGGCGGGGTGGCGACCGAGCAGACCGTGCGCACGACGCTCGAGAGCAATATCCAGAGTGCCGCCGAGCGCGCGGTGCGCGGGGCGGGGCTCAAGAAGACCCAGATCGCTTTGGTGGCGATGCGGCCCGATGGACGCGTGGTCGCGATGGTCGGCGGCAAGAACTACGCGCAGAGCCCGTTCAACCGCGCGACCCAGGCGCGGCGCCAGCCGGGATCGACCTTCAAGCTGTTCGTCTATCTCGCGGCACTGCGTTCCGGGATGACGCCCGACAGCATCGTCGACGATTCGCGCGTGACGATCGGCGAATGGTCGCCGACCAACAGCGACGGGCGCTATGCCGGCAAGATCACGCTGCGCCAGGCCTTCGCCAAATCGAGCAACGTCGTCGCGGCGCGGCTGACCAACGAGATCGGCGTCGGCAAGGTGATCCGCGCGGCGCGCGACCTCGGCATCTCCACGCCGATCGCCAACGAGGCGTCGATCGGGCTGGGCACGTCGACGGTGTCGCTGCTCGAGCTGACCGCGGCCTATGCCGCGATCGCCAATGGCAGCTATCCGGTGCGTCCGCGCGGGCTGAACGACGACGATTCGGCCGACGACTGGCTCGCCGCGCGTCTGGGCTCGGCGACGCGGATCCCGGGCGGGGAGCTCGAGGATCTGCGCTCGATGCTGCAGACCGTGGTGACCTCGGGCACCGGACGCAGCGCGGCGCTGTCGATCCCGGCTTATGGCAAGACCGGGACGACGCAAGATGCGCGCGATGCCTGGTTCATCGGCTATGCCGGGGATCTCGTCGCGGCGGTGTGGATCGGCAATGACGACAATTCGCCGATCCCGGGACTGTCGGGCGGCGGGATTCCCGCGCGGGTGTGGCGCGACTTCATGATGCGGGCGCTGGGCGTCTCGCTGCCGCCGGCGCCGGTGGTCGAGGACGAAGACGACAATGCGATGTCGCTCGACGACGTGCTCAATAGCGTCGGCGATTTCGTCGAGGGGTCGGGAATCCAGACCGATGTCGGGCCGCGCGACCGCCCGCAGGAGGACGAGCAATTCCCGCCCGAGGATGACGAGCAGGGCCCGCCGCCGCGCGGAGCCGACGGGCGGCGCGGCGAGGAATAGGGGAATTGACCTGACGCGCACGGCCCGCAATGGCGGGGCATGCGCTTCTTCTCCGACAACGCCGCCCCGGTCTGCAGCGAGGTTCTCGAGGCCCTTGCCCGCGTCAACGTGCTCGACACCGCCTATGACGGCGATCGCTGGTCGCAGCAGCTGGACGGCGCTTTCTCGGATTTGTTCGAAACGCCGGTGCGCGCCCTCTGGGTACCGTCGGGGACGTCGGCGAATGCGCTGGCGCTGGCGGCCTTGTGCCCGCCGCACGGCGGGGTGGTCTGCCACCGCGATGCGCATGTTCAGAACGACGAGTGCGGCGCGCCCGAATTCTACACCCACGGCGCCAAGCTGCTCCTCGCGGAAGGTCCGGGTGCCAAGCTGACCCCGGAAAGCGCCGCCGCGGTGCTCGACCGTGTCCAGAAGGGCGTGCACTGGGTCCAGCCGCACGCGCTCTCGATCACCAACGCCACCGAATATGGATTGGTCTATACGCCCGATCAGGTCGCGGCGATCGGCGACCTCACCAAGGCACGTGGACTAGGTCTGCATATGGACGGCGCGCGCTTTGCAAACGCGGTCGCTTACCTCGATTGTGCGCCCGCAGAGGTGACTTGGCGCGCCGGGGTGGACGTATTGAGCTTCGGCTTCGTCAAGAATGGCGGGATGAGCGCCGAGGCGCTGGTCTTCTTCGATACAGATCTTGCAGAGGCCAGCCTGTACCGCCGCAAGCGCGCCGGGCTGCTGCTTTCCAAGGGGCGCTACCTTGCGGCGCAATTGCTCGCGATGCTCGAGGGCGATCTTTGGCTGGCCAATGCGCGTGCTGCCAATGCCGGGGCGCGGATGCTCGCGGATGCGGCGGGGGATCGGCTGGTGCACGTCGTCGAGGCAAACGAGGTGTTCTTGCGGGTTACGCCGGACGAGGCGGCGTCGCTGCGCGGGCTCGGGTTCGATTTCTATGACTGGGCACCGGGCGAGGTCCGGCTGGTGACGTCGTGGGACCAGAGCGCGGAGGCGATCCGGCCGTTGGCTGAGGCGATCGCGAAGTTGTGAGGGGGTTTCCGCCGGATCCTCCCCGGCACGGGGAGGGGGACCATGCGCAGCATGGTGGAGGGGGCTCACCGCGAGCGATCCACTTGCGGCACGCCCCCTCCACCACGCCGCTTCGCGTCGCGGTCCCCCTCCCCGTTTCCGGGGAGGAGTTGATGTCGGACCAGACCCCTCGCTCCGCGCGTCTGTCGGTCCTGATCCCGTTCCTCGTCGTCACGCTGATCTGGGGATCCACCTGGATCGTGATCCGCGACCAGCTTTCGGTGGTGCCGGCGAGCTGGTCGGTGGCGTATCGCTTCGCGGTGGCGGGGGTGGTGATCCTCGGCTGGGCATTGCTGCGGCGCGAACCGCTGCGGCTCGATGGGCGTGGGTGGCGCTTCGCGGCGTTGCTCGGCTTCATGCAGTTCGTGCTCAACTTCAACTTCGTCTACCGCGCCGAGCAGCACATCACTTCGGGCGTAGTGGCGATCGTCTATGCGCTGCTGCTGGTCCCCAATGCGATTCTGGCGCGGATCTTCCTCGGCCAGCTTATGGGCCGCCAGCTGCTGATCCGATCGGCGGTGGCAATGGCAGGCGTGGCGTTGCTATTCGTCCACGAGGCGCGGCTGAGCGATGCCGGGCCGCAGGCGGCGCTGATCGGTATCGGCATCGCCTTGCTCGGCGTGCTCTCGGCCTCGGTCGCCAACGTCATGCAGGCGACGCGGACCGCCAAGGCCTATCCGATGGCGACGACCTTGGGCTGGGCGATGCTGATCGGCGCGGCGATCGATGCGGCGTTCGCCTGGACAACTACTGGGCCGCCAGTGATCGAGACCCGGTGGAGCTATGTCGCGGGGACGCTGTACCTCGGCGTGTTCGGGTCGGCGCTGGCCTTCACCATCTATTTCCAGCTGATCCGCACGATCGGCCCGGCCAAGGCGGCCTATACCAGCGTGCTGATCCCGGTGATCGCGATGCTGCTGTCGACGCTCTACGAGAGCTATCGCTGGTCGCTGCTCGCGGTGGCGGGTGCGGTGCTCGTGCTGGTCGGGCTGGTGCTCGCGCTCAAGGCGCGCAGGCCCAACCGGTAGTCGGCAAAGCGCGGACGCCAGCGCAGCACGCGCCTCGCCTTGCCATTCGCGACGCGGCGATTCTCCGAATAGAAGGCACGCGCCTGCGGGCTGAGCGCGGCCTGTTCGAGCGGGACCAGCGGCGGCGGCGCGATGCCGAGCAGCGCGCAGGCATAAGCGACGACATCGCTCTGCGGCGCGGGGAGATCATCGGCGAGGTTGTAGGCGCCGCGCGGTGCGTCGAAGCCGGCGGTGACCCCCGCGATCAGGTCGTCGAGATGAATGCGGCTGAACACCTGACCGGGCACGTGGATCCGCGCCGCGTCGCCGCGTGCCGCGCGATCGAGCGGCGAGCGGCCGGGGCCGTAGATGCCGGGGAGGCGGAAGACGCGGGCACCGAGCGCGAGCCATTGCGCATCGGCCTCGGCGCGGGCGGTGCGGCGGCCGGTGCCGGTGGCGGCAGTCTCGTCGACCCAGGCGCCCTTTGTGTCGCCATAGACACCGGTCGAGGAAAGATAGCCGAGCCAGCCGCGGGCCTGCGAAAGCTCGGCGTGGAAGGCGGCGAGGATCGCGTCGGACTCCTCGGGCGCGACGGTCGAGACGATGTGCGTCGCCTGGGCGATCTCGAAGCCGACGCGCTCGGTGTCGGCAAAAGCGATGGTCCCGTCGCGGCCGTCGCGCGTCACCGCGGCGATGCGCCAGCCGCCGGGGGCGAGGTGCCGCGCGAGTGCGCTGCCGGTATAGCCGAGGCCGAAGATCAGCAGGCGCATATGCAAATCCTCCCCCCGAGGGGGAGGGGGACCAGCCGCAGGCTGGTGTAGGGGCAGTCTCCACGGGCGACGTCGCTTGCGGAGAATACCCCTCCGTCGCGCTGCGCGCGCGCCCCCCTCCGGGGGAGGATCAAATCATCTTCCCCCATAACCCCCGAACGCGGCTCCGAAGAAATCGCCCTTGTTCCAGCGCGGGCGGGCATCGGCATCGGCGATCGCGCGGGCGGCAGCGTAGTTAAGGCGGGTGAACTTCGCCGCGGAATTCCAGTCGATCGGCAGCGACGGATCGTCCGAAGGCTTGTGGTAATGGCTGGCGAGGAATTCGCGCTGCGCCGCCTCGCCCGGCCCGCCGGGACCGGTGTCGACCGAGATCGAGGGCACGCCCGCCTGGACGAAGCTGTAATGATCGGAGCGGACGAAGAAGTTCTCCTCGGGCGCCGGATCGGGGACGATCTTGAGCCCTTCGGCCGCGGCCGCCGCGGCATAGGTCGCGCCGAGGCTCGAGCGTTCGCCACCGAGCACGACCAGGTCCTGTAGCGCGTAGGTCAGGATCGGCATGTCGAGGTTGATGTCGGCGACGAGGCTGGCGCCGGCGGGCAGTCCCGGATGCGTCGCGAAATAGCTCGAGCCGACCAGCCCCTTTTCCTCGGCGGTGAGCGCGACGAACAGGATCGAGCGGCGCGGCGGCCTGCCCGATGCCTGGAAGGCGCGCGCGACTTCGAGCATCGTCGCGATGCCGGCGGCATTGTCGAGCGCGCCGTTGTAGATCGCGTCGCCCTTCTCGGGCTCGCCGACGCCGATATGGTCGAGATGCGCCGACAACACGACGAACTCGTTCCGGAGCGCCGGGTCCGCGCCGGGCAGGATGCCGACGACGTTGCTGCTGCGCGTGGTGCGCACTTCCGTCTTCGCCGCGAGCTTGAGCGTGCCGGCGAGCGGGCCGGTGGGCATGCGGCTACCGCGCAGCTCGGCGCCGAGCACGTCGCGCCAGCGGATTCGCGCGCCGGCGAACAGCTTCTCGGCGCCGGTCTGGCCGATCAGCCCGACCACGGGCGCGCCGGGGGAGAGGATGTGCGCCTTGCCGTCGGGGCCGATCCAGGTGGTGCGCTCGTAGTCATAATACGGCGCCATCGCTTCGATCGGGAATTCGGCGCGGCGCTCGAGCGATTCGACGATGATCACCGCCTTGGCCCCGCGGGCCGCGGCGAGCCGCGCCTTCTGGTCGTCGTCGCCGAGATGCGCGGCGACATCGTCGGGCAGCCCGGCGGGGACCCCGGCATAGAGCGCGACGATCTTGCCGCGCACGTCGAGCCCGCGATAATCGTCGCGCTTCGCCTCGGGATAGACCACGCCGTAACCGGCGAAGACAACTTGTCCCTCGGTGGCGAAGGATGGCGTGTTCGCGATCCCCTGGTTGACGAAGTCGATGCCGAACTGGAGCGGGATCGCGGTGCCGCCGCGGGTGAGCGTCCATTGCGCCTTTTCGGCGGGCTTGTAGGTCGCGAGCCCGACCGGCTGAAGCCAGCCGCCCTCGCCGCCGGGGGTGAGCCCTAGGCCAAGCATCTGCGCGGCGACATATTCGGCGGCGATGTCGTAATCGTGCGTCCCCGCCTCGCGGCCGCGAAGCGCGTCGGCGGCGAGGAACTGGACATGGGCTTGTAGCGCCGCCTGCTCGGGCGAGAGTTGCTGGGCGTGCGCTGGAAACGCGAGCGCGAGCAGTAGGACGACGCTGATCCCCCTTCCGGCAAGGGAGGGGTTAGGGGT
>NZ_JBYSXG010000016.1:7228-86258 GCF_058782005.1 Sphingomonas sp. FW306-1B-B10E | reverse complement strand
ACCCCAAACCCCTCCCCTGAAGGGGAGGGGCTTTAGTCGAGAGTCACCACAACCTTCCCGATCACGTCGCGCGCGCCGAGCTTGGCGATCGCCTTGCCGCCATCGGCCAGCGCGAAGGTCTCGGTCACCCGCGGGGCGATCTTGCCCTCGCCCCACAGCTTGAACAGGGTCTCAACATGCGCCGCATTGGCCTGCGGGTCGCGCGCCGCGAAGGCGCCCCAGAACACCCCGCACACGTCGCAGCTCTTGAGCAGCGTCAAATTGAGCGGCAGCCTGGGGATCCCCGCCGGGAAGCCCACCACCAGATAGCGCCCCTCCCAGCCGATCGCGCGCAGCGCCGGCTCGGCATAGTCGCCGCCGACCGGGTCGTAGATCACATCCGCGCCCTTGGGCCCGACGGCGGCCTTGAACGCCTCGCTCAGCGTCCTGGACTGGTCCCTGTCGAATGGCGCGCGCGGATAGATCAAGGTTTCGTCGGCGCCTGCCGTCTTGGCCGCCGCGGCCTTCTCCTCGGACGACACCGCCGCGACCACGCGCGCGCCGAACGCCTTGCCCAATTCGATCGCCGCGAGCCCGACGCCGCCGGCGGCGCCGAGCACAAGCAAGGTCTGGCCCGCCGCCAGCCGCCCGCGATCGAGCAGCGCGTGAATCGTCGTCGCATAGGTCAGCAGCAGCGCCGCGCCCTCTTCGAAGCTGCGGCCCTCGGGCAGCAGATAGAGTTGGCCCGCGCCGGCGACGATCTTTTCGGCGAGCCCATTATGCCCGATCACGCCGATCACCCGGTCGCCGACCGCGAGCCCGGACACGCCCTCGCCCAGCGCCTCCACCACGCCGGCGATTTCACCGCCCGGCGCGAACGGGCGCGGCGGCTTGAACTGATATTTGTCCTCGATGATCAGCACGTCGGGATAGTTGATCGCGCACGCCTTGACCGCGACCAGCACCTGCCCCTTGCCCGGAACGGGATCGGGCAGCTCCGATACGCTTAGAGTTTCAGGTCCGCCCGGCGCCTGCGACAAGAGTGCCTTCATTGCCCGCTCCCACTGCGATCCAGGGTCGCGAAGCAGCGGCACCGGATTCGTATTTCGAAATCTCGGTATCTTTTGCCAGCGTCATGCCGATCTCGTCCAGCCCTTCCAGCAGGCATTGGCGACGGAACGGGTCGAGATGGAAGGGAAAGCGGTCCTGGAACGGCGTGGTGACGGTCATCGTTTCGAGGTCGACGGTCACCTCGTTGTCGCGAGCGACTTCGACCAGCCGGTCGATCGCCTCCTGCGGCAGCACCACGGGCACGATTCCGTTCTTGAAGGCGTTGCCCGAGAAGATGTCCGAGAAGCTCGGCGCGATCACCGCCTGGATACCGAGATCGGCGAGCGCCCAGGCGGCATGCTCGCGGCTCGACCCGCAGCCGAAATTGTCGCCGGCGATGAGGATCGGGCTGCCAGCATAGCGCGGATCGTCGAAGACATTGCCCTCTTGGGCACGCACCGTCTCGAATGCGCCCTTGCCCAGTCCCTCGCGCGTCGTGGTCTTGAGCCAATGCGCGGGGATGATGATGTCGGTGTCGATATTCTTGGCGCCCCACGGATAAGCGCGCCCCTCGACCTGGTGGACGGGTTCCATCAGCGGGCTCCTGCTGGGATCGAGTTGGCAGTTCCCCGGCGAAGGCCGGGGTCCAGTTGCCACATCGGCGCGGCTCCATTCTCGCGCCTACGCTGCTGCGCCGAGACTGGGCCCCGGCCTTCCCCGGGGAACAAGCTGGCGCAAATCAGCGTGGTGGGGTTTCGCTTTGCGACGCCAGCGGCTTGCTGTGGGCCGAGGCATAGGCCGCGGCGAGGCCGCTCAGCACGGTTCCGACGATCAACACCATCAAGGCGCGCTTCATAGATACTCCCCTCACGCATCCGCCGGCATCAGCTCCCTGACATCGGTGAGGCGCCCCGTGACTGCCGCCGCCGCAGCCATTGCGGGAGAAAGCAGATGGGTTCGCGCGCCCGGACCCTGCCTGCCTACGAAATTTCGATTCGAGGTGGAAGCGCAACGTTCGCCGGCGGGCACCTTGTCCGGATTCATCGCCAGGCACATCGAGCAGCCCGGCTCGCGCCATTCGAACCCGGCCTCGGTGAAGATCCGGTCGAGCCCCTCGGCCTCGGCCTGGCGCTTGACCAGCCCGGACCCCGGCACGATCAGCGCCTGGCGGATGCGGTCGGCGACGTGGCGTCCCTTCACCACCGCCGCGGCGGCGCGCAGATCCTCGATCCGGCTGTTGGTGCAGCTGCCGATGAAGACATGCTCGATGCCGATGTCCTGCATCGCGGTCCCCGCGGCGAGCCCCATATAATCGAGCGACTTCTGCGCCGCGACGCGCTTCGAGGGATCGGCGAAGCTCTCCGGATCGGGGATCGCACCAGTGATCTGCACCACGTCCTCTGGGCTCGTCCCCCAGGTCAGCGACGGGGCGATGTCGCTCGCCTGGAGCAGCACGGTCTTGTCGTAGCGCGCGCCGGCATCGCTCGGCAGCGTCCGCCAATAGGCGACTGCCTTGTCCCACGCCTCGCCGCTCGGCGCGAGCGGGCGGCCCTTGATATAATCGAAGGTGGTCTCGTCGGGCGCGATCAGCCCCGAGCGCGCGCCGCCCTCGATCGACATGTTCGAGACGGTCAGCCGGCCCTCGACCGACATCGCGCGGATCACGTCGCCGGTGAACTCGATGACATAGCCGGTACCGCCCGCCGCGCCGATCCTGCCGATGATCGCGAGCACGACGTCCTTCGGGCTGACGCCGTAGCCCAGTGACCCGTCGACGCGGATTTCGAGCGTCTTCATCTGCTGGAGCAGCAAGGTCTGCGTCGCGAGGACATGCTCGACCTCGCTCGTGCCGATCCCGAAGGCGAGCGCGCCGAGCGCGCCGTGCGCGGAGGTGTGGCTGTCGCCGCAGACGAGCGTTGTGCCGGGCAAGGTGAAGCCCTGCTCGGGCCCGACGACATGGACGATGCCCTGCCGCGCGTCGAGCGCGTCGATATAGGGCACGCCGAACTCGGCGACATTGGCGCGCAGGGCGGCGAGCTGGCCGGCGCTGGCGGCATCGGCGATCGGCAGCGGATTGCCAGCGGCGTCGACCCGCGCGGTCGTCGGGAGATTATGGTCGGGGACTGCGAGGGTAAGGTCGGGCCGGCGCACCGGGCGCCCGGCGGCGCGAAGCCCGGCAAAGGCCTGCGGGCTGGTGACTTCGTGGACGAGGTGACGGTCGATATAGAGCAGGCAGGTGCCGTCGTCGCGGCGCTCGACGACATGGTCCGCCCAGATCTTCTCGTACAGTGTGCGCGGTTGATGGGCCATGCAGGCGATCTAGGCCAATCTTGCGCGAGAGCAACCCGTTACGCAATTTTACGATAGCAAGCTGGGCTATGCATGACGCTGACTCCACCCATCAGAGGAAGGACACCAGCAACTCCCCTCCCGCTTGCGGGAGGGGCTGGGGGAGGGTGCGACGGGGAGGTTCTTTCCGACGCACGCAGGTCAGGCCCTCCCCCTCCCTTCCCGCAAGTGGTAGGGGAGATTGATCGCGGCCGAAGCACCTACTTCGCCGGCGCCTTGCTCGCCTGCCCATCGAGATACGCATGCAGCGCATCGATCTCCGCATCGGTTAAATGCGACAGGTCGCCCTTCGCCACGCGCGCCATCAGTCCGAGATCACGCGGCGTCATCCCCACCCCCGTGCGCAGCAGCTTGCGAAACGCCGGCAGGTCATAGGCCGGGCCGACCTCGACCAGCGCCGGCACGCGGCGTCCGTCGTCATGCGCCTCGCGCGGCTCGGTGAGCGAATGGCAGCCCGCACATACCGTCGCTGCGATATAGGCGCCGGTGTCCGCGGGGCGCTTGGCCGATGCCATCGGTGCCTCGATCACTGCCGGCTTGATCTTGCCGGCGAGGATCGCGAACCGCCCCATCGGCCCGAAGCTGAGCGTGTCGGTGCGGTCGGCGGGCGACGGCTTGAGCGTGCGCAGCCAGCCGATGATCTTGGCGAGGTCCTCGTCGGCGATGCGGGCATGGCCGTCGATCGGCATGATGTAGACGCCGCGCCCGTCGCGCTTGATGCCGTGGTGGATCAGCCGGGCGAGTTCGGCGTCCGAATAGCCCGCGATCGCGCGCGCCAGTGCCGGCGTTGCGGCGTGGATCACCCCGGGGACGTCGGCGAGCAGCACGCCGTTGCCGTTGGGACCGTGGCAGCCCCGGCAGCCGAGCGTCGAGGCGAGCCGGCCGCCCTCGGCGATTCCCGCAGGGCTGCGGTCGGCAGCGATCTGCGGAAGCGGCGTCGCGTAGCGCGTCCGCATCTTCCATTCGGAGCCGCCATAGACCACCGCCACCGCAAGCAACAGCA
This sequence comes from Sphingomonas sp. FW306-1B-B10E, assembly GCF_058782005.1. NCBI lineage: Bacteria > Pseudomonadati > Pseudomonadota > Alphaproteobacteria > Sphingomonadales > Sphingomonadaceae > Sphingomonas > Sphingomonas sp. FW306-1B-B10E. Next base: position 81,877 of record NZ_JBYSXG010000016.1, on the reverse strand, counting down.
CGGCAACCAGGGCGATCAGCCCACGAACGATCCAACGCATGAAGTTTCCCCCGAAGCTCTTGTGCTTAAACGTCAAACACAAGGCGCGGAGGACCCGTTATCCCACGCCTGACCCTTCTTTCGGCGACACATATTCTGGATCATGCGCAAACGGCAGCGGCTTTTGCTGCCGCAAAGCGTTGAGCACACTCGAAAAATCAGTATCGCACCGAAAACCGAGCAGTTTCTCGGCCAGCGCGGCGTCATAGACACGGCCGATGAGCTTGGGCAGTTCCCAACCTTTGCTGGCATATAACGCGGGTGCATCGGGGAAATAGCGCGCGATTACTGCTGCTGCATCTATTTTTAAAGCATCGCAATCACTTCTATCGAACGGCGTCGGTGCCGACACGATGAAGCTGCCGAAACCGATCTGCGGCGCCCGGTCGAGCGCGGCGAGGTGCGCGCGCGCGGCGTCCTCGACGGTCAGCCGCCGGTGGAGCAGCTCGTTGGCCTTCATGTTCTCGCCCGACAGCGCGCGATGCGTGTCGTCCTCCTCGGGAAAGAAGCGGCTGGTGCGCAGCACGACGCAATTGAGCCCCTTATCCCGATGCGCGAGCCGGCAGAGCTGCTCGGCGGCGAGCTTGGTGACGCCATAGATGTTGCGCGGCTCGAGCGGCCCGCTCGTCTCGTCGAGCCATACCGCATGGTCGGCGATCTCGGCGCGGATCGCCGCGCTGATCATCAGCGAAGTGGTCGAGGTGAAGACGAAGCGGTCATGCCCCGCCGCCGTCGCGGCTTCGAGCAGGTTGAGCGTGCCCGTCACGTTGACGTCGACGAATGCCTGCGCCGGGTAGCGGACGATGTCGGGCTTGTGCAGCGCGCCGGCGTGGATCACCGCCTCGATCCCCTGCTCGGCGAAGATGCGGTCGACCAGCGCGCGGTCGGCGACCGAACCGATCACCTCGGTGTCGGCGCCGGGCGCGACGTCGAGCCCGATCACCGCATTGCCACGCGCCCGCAGCATCGGCGCGAGGAACCGTCCGAGCCACCCCGAGGAACCGGTCAGAAGTATCCGCATGGCCGCTCGATAGCGGAGACACCGGTGCGGTTGAATAGGCGTTCGCGATCACGGCGCCCGAAGTCGTCGCAAAGAATAGATCTGGCTCTTGACTCGATCGACTATTCGATCGAGCCTGATGTCGCGTTTGACGGCATGACGTCACGCGCAATTCGATGGTCAATTCGTCTGAATAGGGGAAAATCATGAAGTCAATCGCATTGGCGGCTGCCGCGCTCGCGCTCGCGCTGCCATCGGTCACGCTGTTCCTGCCGAAGCAGCAGGCGGTGCAGTGCTCGGCCGCGGAGTGGATCTGGGATACCTTCGTCGGCGGCCTCGGCTGCACCATCAATAAGCGATGAGCTGACCGGGCCGCGGCGCACGACGTCGCTGCGGCCCACTGTCCAAACCTCTTCCATCGGCACGTGTCGTGGGATGCGAAGGTCCCGTCCGCGATCTTGGCCGAGGACCTTTCCGCCGAGCAGCGCTGTTCGCCCCCGCATTCTGCGTGCCTTGATCGATCCAGGCCGCGCCCACGCAACGACCATTTCGCCTTGCGGTCAGAACGGCCCCAACTGGCTGGAAAGCCGCCATCCCCGATCCACGAATTACATGTCCGCAATGCGCCCTGATTTAGACCGTAGACTCATAAGAGTGGACCGGCAGGAAACGCCCCACTTGCGGACACTCAGCGGCTCCGCGATGATCGTTCAAGCAGACAGAGGACGCCCCATGCTTGGATTGTTACTGTTAGCATCCCTTCAGATAGATGGCACGGACGTCCCAGATAGTTTTAAGACAAAGGAATACCATGCGTATTTTGGTGGCTGCCTGCGCATTGAAGCGAAGGGCAGTCCGAATGCCGATTTGCCACAACTTGTGGCTTTTGCTCAACTGATGAGCTTTTGCGGCGAGGAGAGAGCACGTTGGGCGGATGTGCTACGGCGCCTTATTCAATCCCGACATCCGGATTGGACGAAGAAAAGAGTCTCAGAGGCCGCTGAACTCGTCATAACCGGTTTCGAGCTTCAGTTTTTGGTTGATCGGCAACGCCCAGCGCCTGTGGCCGTGCACGACACTCCGGAGCCGCAGTTCTGAAGTTGCCCTGCAGCGAATGACCGATTCCCACCCAATCTCGGACATTCAGGCGCCTTGGGGAGAGCGGCCGTTTATGAGCTCACGACCTAGGAAATTGGTGCAGTCTCCGACTACCGAACCACTACCCGCCGCGTCGTGGTGCGCCCCGTCTCGTCCGATACCCCGAACAATAACGTCGCAGGTGCGCCGCTCCGCCAGCCTGTGATGTCAGCATCGTGGACATTGATGTCCGAGACATCAACAAATCGAGGATGTCGGTCCACCGCTACCACACCATAGCCAGTCATCGCAGAAACCGGCTCGGATGGCGCCAGCCGATAGCTGACCACGGCCAGCCGCGCGCCGTTCGGCGACAGGCAATCCGCCGCTCCCGCCGCCGCCAGACGCAACGCCTGTTGCTCACGGTCGACACGCCATTCCCACAGCAATCGCCCGCTCGCTGCGTAGCGACGCAGCCGGGTGAACGGCCGCGCCGCGGATGCCCAGGCGCAACTGCCGCGGGGATTGGGAGTCTGCGCGAACTGTCCCCGCTCGTCACGCGCCAGCCGCGCATCGTTGACGAAGCCGTCTGCAACGATCCGGCCGCCACTGCGAATGCGCCCTATCACGCTGACGGTCGCGCCAGGAGCCCCGGCCGTCGACCAAATCGCAGCCGGTGGCGCGACCTGCTGCGCTGCGGCCGGCGCGGGCAGCAGAACGAGCGCAGAGATCAGTTCAGCGCGCAAATGAACCCGGCGCGGAATCAAGTGGCGTCATGACGATCGACTGGCTCGGTCGTCCCGGATGCGATCCTTCTGGGTCTGATAAGACCGCTGCGCTGTCCATTTCTTCTAATTCAACACCGGCAGCGGTGTCGCCAGCCGCTGGGCCGGATCGTGCGCATCGGCCCAGTCGGTGCGGCGGCCGAGCCACGGGTTGACGAACAGCAAAGGCAATTTGAGGAACAGCAGTTCCGAATGGATGAAGCTGTCGATCGCCCGCTCCCACCATTTGGGGTCGCGTCTGCCGTTCGCCTTGAGCCAGCCGTCATGGGGCGCCCAATGGCTCGGCTCGTCCTTCTCGATGATGCGGAAGATCTTCATCAGCACCTTGTCGCCCGTCACCAGCGGGTGGCGCAGCAGGATGTCGACCTGGCGGTGGCCGCGCTGCTCGGTGAGCGAGATCACCCGGCAGAGCCTCTCGAATTCGTCGTCGCTGGCGATGATCGCATCGGTGTCGAGATCGTCGATGGTCCGGCGGAAGACGATCTCGACGAAGCGATCGATATGCCCGCAGGTGCGCCCGACCTGGAGCGGCATCTTGCCCTGCAGCTCGAACCAGCGCTTGAACATCAGATAGTGCTTGCGCTCGTCGGCGCGGTGCTTCTCGATCGCGGCGATCAGCGCATGATCGTCGGGGGATCGGGCCCGCACCGCCTCGAGCACGCGATCGATGCTCGTATAGCCCCGGTGCTCGTTGTAGATGTAGATCGAGCCCAGCAGGTCGAGATAGCGGCGGCGGAACCACGCAAACATAAGTGAGGCTACGCCCAGCCCGCGAGTGCGTCAACGCGCCGCACAGCGCGGAAAGTGCGATCAGGCGCCCCCCAGCATCCCCCAGCTCTTCGGCCCGAAAATGCCGTCGGGGACGAGCCCGTGCTCGCGCTGCCATTGCCGCACTCCGGCCTCGGTCCGCGGCCCGAAATCGCCGTCGACCTTGACGCCGATCGCCTGCTGAAGCGCGCTGACCGCATCGCCCTTGGCGCCGCGCCGCAAGGTCGGCTTGCCAACGCCCGCGCTCGCCGGGATCGGCGGCTTGCGCAGCCCGCTGCCCATCAGCGACGCCACCTCGCGGCGGAAATCGTCCATGTCGATCCGCGTCGGGTCGGGCTTGCGCCGCGTCCATTCCTTGTGCCCGCAGCACATCTCCGCCGACGCGCCCATCTTGGTCAGCAGCGCCGCGACGCCGCGCTTATAGGCGTCGAGCTGGACTTCGGGCCAGGCGACCTGCGGATCGCCGGTATGCTCGGCCTCGATCCCGATGAAATGCGTGTTGCCCGAGGTCACGCCGTGCCACGCACCGTCGCCAGCATGGTTCGCGCGCCCGGCCGCGACGATGTAATAGGTCCCGTCCCGCCCGAGGCCGAGCTGGGCCAGCGGCCCCGCCAGCGCCTTTGCGGTGCGCGAGGCGGCGCGGCCGTGGATCAGCGTGTTGAGGCTCGGCATGTTGCCGTCGGGACGCCCGACCGTGTGGTGGCAGATCACACCGCGCACCGGGCCGAACGCGCCGGGGCGGCAACGCTCCTCCCAACCATCGACGCGCGAGATGGTCAGCCCCGCGTCGAGCAGGACCTCGGGAAGCCAGGTGAGGAATTGCGCCATCTCGCTTACTCCCCTGCCGCCCCGGAAGCGGACGGCGCTGCGCCAGCCGCTTCGTTCGTCCCGGCGTCGCCCGCAGTTGCAGTCGGCGCGGTCGCTGCCGGATCCGCAGCCGGCGCCGCAGGATCGGCCGCAGGCTCAGGCTCGGCCTCCGCGACGCCGCCCTCGGCGACCGGCAACTCATGATCAGGCGTCACTGCCTCGCCGTCGATCGGCGCGCCGTCGCACAGGCAGGCTTCCTCCGCCGTCTCCTCCGTTACACTCGCGGCGCTTCCGTCGCCGGGAGGCGGTGGCGGCGGAGGCGACTTCGCGGTCGGCGAAAGCGGCGTTCCGGTGGCCGCGGTCGGCTCGGCGCTCGCGAAGTTGGTGGCGTTGAGCAGGTCGGGGACCAGCCGCTCGAGGAAGCCGGCGACGAACCCCATCAGGAACACGGTGAGATCGAAATAGCCCCAGCTTCGCGCCGGCGGCACGTCGATCTTGAATATGCTGGTCTGGACCACCTCGGTCGCCACCAGCGTGTAGAACACCCCACCCGCGATCGCCCCGACCAGCATGCGCGTCACCACGTCGACGACATTCTCGCGGCTCTGCAGATCGATCGTGAGGTTGCGCCCCTTCAGCCCGATCACGAGCGAGAAGAAGGCGCCCGCCGATCCGCCCGCCACCGCCGACCAGGCGCGTGCGACTTCCGGCCGGAACGGGTGCCATGTCGCGAAGCCGGGCGACGCGAGCAGCGTGCACAGTGCGATAAACGCCGCCACCAGCCCGATCGCCCAGCGCAGATAGGCGGTGCGCGCGATCGTCGTCCGCTCGGTGATGATGTCGTTCTTGATCTGGGTGAGCAGCGTCTGGCTGGTCTCGAGCGCGCCCGGGTCGTCGAGCAGGACGATCAGCGCGTCCGCCACCCGCCGGTCGTAATAAAAGGCGCGCCGCGCCTCGCGCTGGCGCGAGGGCAGGAATTGCAGGAACCAGTCCCACACCCCCGCCAGCGTGCCCGGTTGCGTGATCTCGGCGGGGTCGTCTTCCATATATTTGGGGAGCGCGGCGCTGTGCCAGCCGTCGATCAGGCCGTTAATCTGTCCGCGCAGCGGCGCGAGCGGACTGACCCGCTTGCGCTGGACGTCGGCCAGCTTCTTGTCATCCTCGAATTGGTCGTCGTCGGCATATTGCACGACGAGCCGGGTAGGCGTTCGATAAATCGCGTAATAAGGTGCGTTTGACGAGAAGACGGCGACGATATCATCGCCGATATGATCATGCCCCTTCTTGATGATTTCCGCCACGGTGGCCGCCCGCCTCTTCGGCGGACTAGCCGGCTCCTGCTCCGATGCAGATCTTGCATCCCCCATGCCGACTTCCCCCAAGCGACTCGAAGATCGGGGGCAATAGTGGCAGTGATCAGGATGGCGAGCAACCTGATCGCGTCATTATTAGGAAGAGTCAGAAGCTGATCTGGTCAGGCAGAAGCCGTCTCCAATGCCACTTCATAGTGCGCCGCCGTCTTTGCCGCGACTTCTTCGACAGTTACGCCGGGCGCGAGCTCGATCAGTCGGAACGGGCTGGCATGATCGGCACGCTGGAACACCGCGAGATCGGTGATGATCATGTCGACGACGTTCTTGCCGGTCAGCGGCAGCGTGCAGTCGGCGATGAACTTGGGATCGCCGTTCTTGCTGGTATGCTCCATCACCACGATGATCTTCTTGACCCCGGCGACGAGGTCCATCGCCCCGCCCATGCCCTTGATCATCTTGCCCGGGATCATCCAATTGGCGATGTCGCCGGTCTCGCTGACTTCCATCGCGCCGAGCACGGTCAGATCGATATGCCCGCCGCGGATCATCGCGAAGCTGTCCGACGAGGAGAAATAGACCGACTGGGGCAGCTCGCTGATCGTCTGCTTGCCGGCGTTGATCAGATCGGGATCCTCTTCGCCCTCGAGCGGAAACGGCCCGATCCCGAGCATGCCGTTCTCCGACTGGAGCGTGACTTCGACGCCCTCGGGAATGTGGTTCGCGACCAGGGTCGGGATGCCGATGCCGAGATTGACGTAGAAGCCGTCCTGCAGCTCCCGCGCCGCGCGCGCGGCCATTTGATCACGGGTCCAGGCCATTATCGTCGCTCTCCAGTCATAATTGGTTCCAGCCGCGCCACAGGTCGACGGCGTGCATCAGCCCCATCGCGAACACGATCACGGCCGACCACAAGGCAAAGGCAGGGGTGAGGTCGGGCCGGCCCAGCATCTCCGGCCGGAACAGCAGCCCCCGCACCAGATACACCGCCGCGACGCCGATCAGCACCAGCCGCAGCAGCGGCAGGCGCCGGATCAGCCCGGCGCCGGCCAGGGCATAGACGCTCCAGACCACCAGTACCGCCGCGATCCCGATCGCCATCAGCGCGGGCCGCGGCGATCCGAACTCGACCGCGCGCACAACCCGCGGCGGTGCGCCGATCGCGCGATACCAGGTCGCCCCGCCCGCAACGCAGGCAAGATGCGCCAGCGCGGCGAGGCCGCTGGCCACGCCGCCGGCGAGCAGCCATGGATTGCGCCCCTGCGTCATCGCGGCGCGGCGCCGGGATCGGTCCAGCGCGATTCCGCCGGAAAGACATCGTCCACCCCGCCCTTCAGCCCGGTGCCGTAGACCGGATTGGGCAGCATGAACCAGCCGGCACCCCAGAGCGGCGCCAGCAGGGTGCCGCCGACGCTGTTGCGCCGCGCGGCGCCCGGCGCGTCGGAGGCATTGAACAGGTCGCTGAAATCGCCGAGCTGGTCGCCGGCCATCGCGACCACGCAATAACGCTGGGCGATCTTCTGGCGGCGCGCGTCCTTGCCGCTCGGCTCGCCCTCGCCGCGCAGCCACAAAGTATCGAACAAAGCCGCCGGCCCCAGCCCGGCATGGTCGAGCGCGGCGGCGGTCTGTGCCGCGTTCGCCACCGAGCGGTTCGAATTGAAGATCACCGTGAAGCCCTCGCGCCGCGCGGCGGCGAGCGCCTCGGCCGCGCCGGGCACCGCCGCGACCTTGTCGGCGCCGCTCTGTTCCCAGCGGTTCCAGCGCGCCGCGTCATAGCCGCCGCCATTCGCCGCTTCGGCACGCTCATAGCCCAAATTGAGCAACGCGGTCTCGTCAATGTCGAGCACCACTGCCATTGGCCGCTTGCCGCACGTGTCGAACCGCGGATTTTCGAGTGTCGAGCCGGGCGCGAGCACCACCGAGCGCACCTGGCTCTTGTCGCGGCGATAGCCGATCTCGACCTTGAGGTAATTCCACAGCGCCTGGTACGCCTGCATGCTCAGCGCCGCCGCCTCGCCCGAGCCGTAGAGATATTGCATCCCCGCCGGCACATTTCCTCCGGCGGAGGCCGCGGCCGTTGCCCCCGCACCGCTCGGCGGCGGCAACGCGGTCATCGTGGTGAGTTGGACCGTACTGCCGTCGGGCAACGTCACGCGCTGACCCGGCTTGGGCGCTGCCTGCGCCGCCGCGCGTCTGCGCTCGCGCTTCGAGGGACGATCCTGCTTGGCCGCCTTGAACACCCCGGCGCCCGCCGCGATCGGCGCCGCGACCATCGCCGCCGCGCAGCCCGACAGTAACGTCGTCGCCGCTGCCGCGAGCGCAAGGCCGGCCGCGGGCCGCCGCGCGATCACGCCGCCTCGCGCGGACGCACGGTGCGGAATTCGATCTTCTTGTCGTAGGGCGCGCCGACGATCAGCCGCTTCACATAGATGCCGGGCAAGTGAATCGCATCGGGATCGAGGCTGCCGACCGGCACCACTTCTTCGACCTCCGCGACGCAGATCCTGCCCGCGGTCGCCATCGGCTGGTTGAAGTTGCGCGCGGTCTTGCGGAATATGAGGTTGCCGGTCTCGTCGGCCTTCCAGCCCTTGATGATCGCGAGATCGGCGCGGATGCCGCGCTCGAGGATATAGTCCTCGCCATCGAAGGTCTTGACCTCCTTGCCCTCGGCGACCTGGGTGCCGACCCCGGTCTTGGTGTAGAAGCCCGGGATGCCCGCCCCGCCCGCGCGGCAGCGCTCGGCCAGCGTGCCCTGCGGGCAGAATTCCACCTCGAGCTCGCCGCTCAGATATTGCCGCTCGAACTCCTTGTTCTCGCCGACATAGGAGCTGATCATCTTCTTGACCTGGCGGCTGCGCAGCAGCTTGCCCAGGCCCTCATTGTCGATCCCGGCATTGTTCGAAGCGATGGTGAGGTCCTTGACCCCCGCGACCTGGATCGCGTCGATCAGCCGCTCGGGAATACCGCACAGCCCGAAGCCCCCGGCGCACAAAGTCATGCCGTCGAACAGCAGCCCTTCCAGCGCTGCCTCGGCGTTGGGATAGAGCTTCTTCATGCGCGATTCTCTCCTGACCTGCCGCGGCGATAATCCGCCCCCGGCCAGCCGGTCAAGCGAACCTGAACCGACTTTCAACTTCGCGGAGGCGCGGATAGGAGCCGCAGCCCGGTTTGCAACCCCCGACACCTGCGCCATCAGGCATATGTTGCATAATTGTGACGCTCGGCGCCGGTGTTGCCGCAATGCAGCATCGGACCGATTGATCGACGGAATCCATGTCCTACCTAGCGCACCCCGGCCCTGAATTTGGGACCGGCAGTACAATGTAAGGACATGAATATGCGAATTCTCGCAACCGCCGCGCTCGCCCTGACGGCAGCCGCAACCCCCGCGCTCGCCCAGGATGGCGACGCGCCGTTCACCGGCCCGCGCGCCGAGATCGTCGGCGGCTGGGACCGCGCGAGCGCCGGCGGCGAAAGTGCCTCGGGCTTCGTCTATGGCGGCGGCATCGGCTACGATCTGCAGCGCGGCGGCGCGGTGTTCGGCGTCGAGGGTGAGATCACCGGGTCGACCACCGACCGCGACGTCGCCAACGGCGTCACCGTCGAAGCCGGCCGCGACCTCTATGCCGGCGTCCGCGCCGGCGTGATCGCCGCGCCGAACACGCTGATCTACGCCAAGGGCGGCTACGCCAACGGCCGGATCACCGCCGAGGCCGCCGGCAACGACGTCAACCGCGACCTCGACGGCTTCCGCATCGGCGCCGGCGTGGAGCGCAGCTTCGGCCGCTACTACGGCAAGGTCGAATATCGCTACACCAACTACAGCCAGGACGTGGAGCGCCACCAGGTTCTCGCCGGCCTGGGCGTCCGTTTCTAAGCCGACGCCGCAGTGGAAGGGGGTCGCGCGGGCACTAGCTCGCGCGGCCCTTTTCTTTGCGTGTGGTGGCGTGCCAGATCGACATTAAGATTGATACGCCGTCCATCCGCCGAGCGAGGTACGCGAGTGTCACCACGCCAAGCCGGAGTACGCCGACCAGGGGCAGCGCCGGCTTGCAATGTAGGATTTGCTCTGCTTGCCTCGGGCGGTCGGCGCTGCCGGCCGTTTTTTTTGCGACGTGTCCCTGAAGTCAGATGTTTCTGGCACGGAGCGTCGACGCCAGGATGAGGCGCGTGATATGGAAACCTGTCGCATCGGTGTCGCACGACTGGCGCGTCGCAGTCGTGCGACCGGCGCGCCGCAGTCGCGCAACCGGCGCGTCCCGGTTGCGGGACAGGCGCGACGGGGTCGCGGGACAAGCGCGCCGCGGTCGCGGGACAGGCGCGTTGCGGCTGCGGGACCGGCGCTTGGCTGTCGCGTCGGTGTCGCGTGACTGGCGCGCAAACGTCGCATGCCTGGCGCGCCGCCGTCGCATACCAGTCGCCAAGCAGGCGCTTACCTGGCGCTTACGGCGAAAAATTCGCTGATCCATCAACTATCTCAACCGCCGGCACACGAAACCGAAGCGTTTTGGCGCGGACGAATGACCTCACCCGCTATCACTAATTTTTCGCCTGAAGCGGGCCTCCCGTCTCGGCACGCGCGCCGACAATCGCCGCTTTCGCCGCCGCGCAGATTCGCTAGACCGTCGCCATGATCAGCAAACGCACCGGCGGCCGCATCCTTGTCGACAATCTCGTGGCTCAGGGCTGCGACCGGATCTTCCATGTCCCCGGCGAGAGCTTTCTCGCGGTGCTCGACGCGCTTCACGACACGCCGGAGATCGACCTCGTCACCTGCCGTCAGGAAGGCGGGGTCGGCTTCATGGCCTGCGCGGACGGCGCGATGACCGGGCGGCCGGGTGTCGCCTTCGTCACCCGCGGCCCGGGCGCGACCAATGCCAGCATCGGCGTGCATGTCGCGATGCAGGATTCGCAGCCGATGCTGCTGTTCATCGGCGATGTCGATCGCGGCATGCGCGACCGCGAAGGCTTCCAGGAAGTCGACTTCCCCGCCTTTTTCGGCCCGCTCGCCAAATGGGCGACGCGGATCGAGGATGCCGCGCGTATTCCCGAATATGTCGCGCGTGCCTGGAACGTCGCGACCAGCGGCCGGCCCGGCCCGGTGGTGATCGCGCTGCCCGAGGACATGCTCTGCGACGTCGTCGAGGCGGCCGACCGCCCGCCGCTGCCGCGGATCACCCAGGCGCCCGATCGCCACGCGATGCAGGCGATGGCGGCGCTGATCGAGCAGGCCGAGCGGCCGATCGCGATCGTCGGCGGCGCCGGCTGGACCGCGGCGGCAGGCGCCACCTTCGCCACCTTTGCCGAGCGGATCGGCCTGCCCGTCGCCAGCGCGTTCCGCCGCCAGGACGCGCTGCCGGCGGACTCCTCGGCCTTTGCCGGCAATCTCGGCTACGGCCCCAACCCCAAGCTGGTCTCGCGCATCAAGGGCGCCGACCTGATCCTCGCGGTCGGCGCGCGGCTCGGCGAGGCGACCACCGACGGTTACACCTTGATCACGCCCGATCATCCCGGCCAGACGCTGATCCACGTCCATCCCGATCCGAACGAGCTTGGCCGCGTCTACCGCGCCGATGTGGCGATCTGTGCCGACATGGCGAGCTTCGCCGGCGCCGCCTCGCGCGAGAATATCGGCGCGATCCGCGGCGGCGCCGCGACCGAGGCGCACGCCGAATGGCGCGACTGGTCCGAGCCCAAGCCGCGCGAGGGCGTCGCGCTCGACCTCGGCCAGTGCGTCGCGGCGATGCGCGCAGCGATGCCGGCGGACACGATCGTCTGCAACGGCGCGGGCAATTTCTCCGGCTGGTGGCATCGCTACTGGCGTTACGGCACCCAGCCCTCGCAGCTCGCCCCTACCGCCGGCGCGATGGGCTATGGCGTCCCCGCCGCAGTCGCCGCCAAGCTGCGCGCGCCCGAGCGCCAGGTCGTCGCGCTCGCCGGCGACGGCGATTTCATGATGAACGGCCAGGAGCTCGCCACGGCGATCCAGCACAATGCCGACATTCTCGTGCTGGTCATCGACAATGGCGCCTACGGCACGATCCGCATGCACCAGGAGCGCGAATATCCGGCGCGGCTGTCGGGCACCCGGCTCCACAATCCGGACTTCGCGGCGCTCGGCCGGGCCTATGGCTGCTGGGCCGAGACGGTCGAGCGGACCGAGGATTTCGCCCCCGCGCTCGACCGCGCCTTGGCCCAGTCCGGCGTGCGCCTGCTCCACCTCAAGACGGATGTCGAATTTATCTCGCCGGGCACCACGATCGCCACGATTCGCAACCGCTAAATGGCTCCAAAGCCTCTATAATGGGGGCGAGGAGATCGGCATGGCTTGGAAGACGGCACACATCGGCAAGGAAGGCGATCAGCTCGCGCTTTCGGGCGTGAAGGTGTGGCAGCAGGAATGGCGCTGGCTCGGCAGCCGCACGGTGACGCTGCCCAACCCGCTCGATCCGGCGCAGACCCAGTCTTACATGATCTGCGAAGTCGGCACCAAGAACCGCCCGGTCCAGTTCGCTGCGAGCAAGCTGCCCAGCGGCCTCTGGTCGTTCTACGTCCAGGCCTGACGCGAAAAGGGCGGCCTCTCGCGAGACCGCCCCTTCATGTGATGGTGACAGGCGACGTCAGATATCGTCGCCGAGCGCACCCTTGACCTTGCCGGCGAACTGCTCGCCCTTGCCCTTGAGCTCCTGCGCGGCGCCTTCGTCGCGCGTCTCGGGATTGTCGCTCTGCTGCTTGAGCTTGCCGGCCGCCTCATTGAGGTTGCCCTTGATCTTGTCGACGAGTTCGCCCATGATTTCAAACTCCTGGCTGCTGACTGACGCGTGACTGCGCTGGTCTTTGCGTGCATCCTAACAACGGTTAGTGCCGGGCGAGGTTCCTGCGATGCCCGATCGGATCGCCGAACATTATGAGCGTCATGCTTATGCGTTCGACGCGGCGCGCCACGAAAACTTCATCGAGCGTCCATGGCTGGATCGCTTCCTGCTCGGCATACCGAAGGGCGGGCATGTGCTCGACCTCGGCTGCGGCGCGGGCGAACCGATCGCCCGCTATCTGATCGACCGCGACCGCAAACTGACCGGCATCGACACCTCCGCGAAGATGATCGCGCTCGCCCGCACACGCTTCCCCCGCCACGAGTGGATCTGCCGAGACATGCGCGAGGTGGCGCTCGACGCGCGCTTCCATGGCGTGATCGCCTGGGACAGCCTGTTCCACCTGCCCCCGGAAGCTCAGAGTGAAGTGCTGGCGCGCATCGCCGACCTGCTCGAACCCGGCGGCGCCCTGTTGTTCAACACCGGACCCGCGCGCGGCGAAGTGATGGGCTGCCAGTTCGGCGAAGAACTCTACCACGCCAGCCTCGCCCCGTCCGAATACCGCGCGCTGTTCGCCGCGCACGGACTGCTCGAAGTGGCATTCGCGCCGCACGACGTCACCGCCGGCGGCCGGGCGATCTGGCTGGCGCGCCAGCGCAGCTAAACCTTTGTCTCCGCATCCGATGCTGGCTAGCAGGCGGCATGCAGCTGACGTTCGACACGCTCCTCTTCCTGATGGGCATGGCCTTCCTTGCGGGCGGGATCGACGCCTTGGCCGGCGGCGGCGGATTGCTGACGATCCCGGCGCTGATGGCGGCGGGGGTGCCGCCGGTATCCGCGCTCGCGACCAACAAGCTGCAGAGCGCGATCGGCACTGCCTCCGCCTTCCTCACCTTTCTCCGCGCCGGCCATGTCGACCTGCGACAATTCGCGCTTCCTGCTGCCGGAGCATTCTGCGGGTCGGTGGCGGGAGCGACGGCGGTGCAGTTCGTCGACCCCTCCTTCCTCGCGGCGTTCGTGCCGGTCCTGCTCGTCGCGATGGGGTTCTATTTCCTGCTCGCGCCGCCGATGCGCGACGCCGACCGCCACGCGCGGGTCGGCCGATCCGGCCTTGTCCTGATCGTGACCGCGATCGGCTTCTATGACGGGTTCTTTGGGCCGGGCACCGGGTCATTCCTGACCACCGCGCTCGTCGCGCTCGCCGGGCTGGGTTTGGTCCGCGCGATCGCCAACACCAAGTTCATCAACCTGGCGACCAATTTGGCCGGTCTTTCCGCAATGATCGCGGGCGGCAAGGTGCTATGGCTGCTCGGCCTCGGCATGGCGGCGGCCAATGTCGCGGGCAACCAGATCGGCGCGCGGCTCGCGATCCGCTTCGGCGGCAAGGGCGTGCGCCCGCTGCTCGTCGTGATGTCGTTCGCGCTCACGCTCAAGCTGCTTGCCGATCCGGCCAACCCGCTCCGCGCCGCGCTCGGCTGGGGCGGCTAGATCAGCCCCGCCAGCGGGCTGCTCGGATCGGCATAGCGCCGCTTGCCCATCCGCCCGGCGCGATAGCTCAGCCGCCCCGCCTCGACCGCGGCCTTCATCGCCGCCGCCATCAGGATCGGGTCCTTGGCCTCGGCGATCGCGGTGTTCATCAGCACGCCGTCGCAGCCGAGCTCCATCGCCACCGCCGCGTCGCTCGCGCTGCCGACCCCGGCATCGACCAGCACCGGCACCTTGGCGCCCTCGACGATCAGCCGGATCGTCACCTGGTTCTGGATGCCGAGCCCCGATCCGATCGGCGCGCCCAGCGGCATGATCGCAACGGCACCGGCGTCCTCCAGCCGCTTCGCCGCGATCGGATCGTCGACGCAATAGACCATCGGCTTGAAGCCTTCCTTGGCCAGCACCTCGGTCGCGCGCAACGTCTCGACCATGTCGGGATAGAGCGTCCGCGCCTCGCCGAGCACTTCGAGCTTGACCAGCTCCCAGCCCCCCGCCTCGCGCGCCAAGCGCAAGGTGCGGATCGCGCTCTCCGCATCGAAACAGCCCGCGGTGTTGGGCAGATAGGTGATCTTCGTGGGGTCGATATAGTCGGTGAGCATCGGCGCATTGGGGTCCGAGACGTTGACCCGGCGCACCGCCACGGTGACGATCTCCGCCCCGCTCGCCGCGACTGCCGCGGCGTTCTGCTCGAAATCCTTGTACTTGCCGGTGCCTACGATCAGCCGCGAGCGGAAGGTCTTCCCCGCGACGCTCCAGCTGTCCTCGACCAGCGGCGCGCCATGATCGCCCCCCCCGACGAAGTGCACGATCTCGAGCTCGTCGCCGTCCTTGACCAGCACTTCGCCCAGGGTCGAGCGCGGCACCACTTCGAGGTTGCGCTCGACCGCGATCTTCTCGGGCACCAGACCCAGTTGCTCGGCAAGCTGGAGGATGTTGAGCCCGGCGCTGACGCGCTTGTGCTCGCCGTTGACGCGGATGGAGACAGTTCCGTCGGTATGCACGCGCTTTAACCCTCCGTTCGGGCTGAGCTTGTCGAAGCCCTGTTCTTCTTCGGCTTCCATCGGCGGAGGAAGTGCGGCCCTTCGACAAGCTCAGGGCGAACGGGAAAGGGACGAGCCGCCCGATTTGATCGCTGACGCTGGCTCATATAGAGGCGATGCGCAGACCCGCAACCGAAAGGCACCGGCTTGGCCGACACGATCTACGTCCTCAACGGTCCCAACCTCAACCTGCTGGGACTGCGCGAGCCGGAGATCTACGGTTCGGCGACCTTGGACGACATCGCTGGCGATCTCGAGGACCGGGCGCGCGCGCTCGACCTCGTCATCGACATGCGCCAGTCGAACCATGAGGGCCACCTTATCGATTGGCTCCATGAGGCGCAGGCCCGCGGCGCCAAGGCGGTGATCCTCAATCCGGGCGGGTACACGCACACCTCGGTCGCGTTGCACGATGCCGTCAAGAGCATCACGACGCCGGTGATCGAGGTCCATCTTTCGAACCCGCATGCGCGCGAGGAATTCCGGCATATATCCTATGTCGGTCGTGCCGCACGTGGAACCATCGCGGGCTTCGGAGCGCTGTCGTACCTACTTGCGCTTGAAGCCGCCGCGCGTCTCTGACATGAGCGCGCGCTTTCATCGGATGAAGGGTCGCAATGGCCGACGATAACAAGACAGGGGCGATGCACGTCGATATCGAGCTGGTCCGCCAGCTCGCCGCCGTGCTCGACGAGACACAGCTTACCGAAATCGAAGTCGAGGACGGCGAACGCCGCGTGCGCGTCGCGCGCACCGTGACCGCCGCGCCGGCGATGCACTATGCCGCGCCGGCAGCCGCCGCTCCGGCGACGATCGCGCATTCGCCTGCCCCGTCGGAGACCGGCGCGCCGGCGCCCGCCGCCGCGACCAATGCGGTCAAGTCGCCGATGGTCGGCACCGCCTATCTCAAGCCCAATCCCGAGGCGAAAGCCTTTGTCGGCGTGGGCGACAAGGTTGCGGCCGGCGATACGCTGCTGATCATCGAGGCGATGAAGGTGATGAACGCGATCCACGCGCCCGCCGCCGGCACGGTCAAGGCGATCCTCGTCGAGAACGGCCAGCCGGTAGAATTCGACCAGCCGCTCGTGGTCGTCGAGTAAGCATGCCCGAAATCAAGAAGCTGCTGATCGCCAATCGCGGCGAGATCGCGCTCCGCATCCATCGTGCCTGCCACGAGATGGGGATCAAGACCGTCGCGGTGCATTCGACCGCCGACGCCGACGCGATGCACGTCCGCCTGGCGGACGAGGCGATCTGCATCGGGCCGCCCGCCGCGACCGATTCGTACCTCAACATCCCCAACATCATCAGCGCGGCCGAAATCTCGGGCGCCGACGCGATCCACCCGGGCTACGGCTTCCTTTCGGAGAACGCCCAGTTCGCCGAGATCGTCGAGGCGCACGGCATCATCTTCGTCGGGCCCAAGCCCGAGCATATCCGCACGATGGGCGACAAGATCGAGGCCAAGCGCACCGCGGGCGCGCTCGGGCTGCCGCTGGTCCCCGGCTCGGACGGCGCGATCAGCGACCTGGCCGAGGCGAAGGCGATTGCGGCGCGCGCCGGCTATCCGGTGATCATCAAGGCGGCCTCGGGCGGCGGCGGACGCGGCATGAAGGTGTGCACGTCCGAGGACCAGCTCGAAACGCTGATGCAGCAGGCCGGCAGCGAGGCCAAGGCCGCCTTCGGCGACGCCACCGTCTATCTCGAAAAATATCTCGGCAACCCGCGCCACATCGAGATCCAGGTGTTCGGCGACGGCAATGGCAATGCCGTCCACTTGGGCGAGCGCGACTGCAGCCTCCAGCGCCGCCACCAGAAGGTGCTCGAGGAGGCCCCCTCCCCGGTGCTCGGCGAGGCCGATCGCGCGCGGATCGGCGGAATCTGCGCCAAGGCGATGGCCGATATGGGCTATCGCGGCGCCGGCACGATCGAGTTCCTGTGGGAAAATGGCGAGTTCTACTTCATCGAGATGAACACCCGCCTCCAGGTCGAGCATCCGGTCACCGAGATGATCACGGGCCTGGATCTCGTCCGCGAGCAGATCCGCGTCGCCGAGGGCCATGGCCTGTCGTGCGAGCAACACCAGATCAACTTCCGCGGCCACGCGATCGAATGCCGGATCAACGCCGAGGACCCGCGGACCTTCGCCCCCTCGCCCGGCACCGTCCAGCAGTTCCACGCCCCCGGCGGCATGCACGTCCGCGTCGATAGCGGGCTCTATGCCGGCTACAAGGTGCCGCCTTATTATGACAGCATGATCGCCAAGCTGATCGTCTACGGCTCGACTCGCGAACGTTGCCTGATGCGGCTGCGCCGCGCGCTCGAGGAATTCGTCATCACCGGCATGAAGACGACGATCCCGCTCCACCAGGCGTTGCTCGACGACCCTGAATTCCAGCAGGGCGCGTACACGATCAAGTGGCTCGAAGAGTGGCTGGCGAAGCAGGACGCCGCCTGAACTTTCCTTCTAAGCTCCCCTCCCTGAAAGGGAGGGGTTGGGGTGGGTGCTGTCCGGGCGATACGTTGGCCAGAGGCACCCGCCGCTTCCGTAACGCGAGCACGCCACCCACCCCCGCCCCTCTCTTCCAGGGAGGGGAGTTTGAGGACCGCGATGAAAGCCACGATCTACCACAATCCGCGCTGCTCGAAGTCGCGCGAGGCGCTGGCGATCCTTCAGGAAGCCGGCGCCGAGGTCGAGATCGTAGAATATCTCAAGTCCCCGCCGTCGCGCGCCAAGCTCGCCGATCTCTACGCCCGCGCCGGGCTCACCCCGAAACAGGGCCTGCGCATGGCCGAGACAGCCGCCAAGCCGCTCAAGAGCGCCGATGCCGACACGATCCTCGACGCGATGCTCGCCGATCCGCTGTTGATCGAACGCCCGCTCGTCGAGACCGAGAAAGGCGTCCGCCTCGGCCGTCCGCCGGAGAAAGTCCGCGAAATCCTGTGAGCGCCGACGCCGGCAAGGTCGTCCGCCCCGGCCATAATGCGTGGCGCGTCGAGCATGCCGACCGCGTCTCGGTGATCGTCGACGCCGAGGATTATTTCCGCGCCGCGCGCGACGCGATGCGGCTGGCCAAGCGCCAGATCCTGCTGATCGGCTGGGACTTCGACGCGCGCATCCGCCTCACCGACCCGTGCGACGATGCACCCGAGCAGGTCGGCCCGTTCATCACCTGGCTGGCCCGGCGCAATCCCGAGCTCGAAATCTATCTGCTGCGTTGGGACGTCGGCGCGCTGAAGACCTATCTGCGTCCCAAAACCCTCAGCACCACGCTCCGCTGGATGCTCCACCCGCGCATCCACCCGATGCTCGACAGCCGTCACCCGCCCGGCGCGTCGCACCACCAGAAGATCGTCGTGATCGACGATTGCCTCGCTTTCTGCGGCGGCATCGACATGACCAGCAAACGCTGGGACACGCGCGGCCACCGCGACGACGAGCCCGGCCGCAAGGATCCCGACGGCACGCCCTACATGCCGTGGCACGACGCCACCACCGCGCTCCAGGGCCCGATCGCCAAGGCGCTCGGCGAACTGTGCCGCGCGCGTTGGGAGCTCGCCGGCGGCAAGCCGATCGCGCCGCCGCCGCCGCGCGATGCCTGCTGGCCCGACACCCTCACCCCGCACTTCACCGATACGCCCGCGGCGATCTCGCGCACCCAGCCCGAAATGAAGGGCGTGGAGGCGATCCACGAAATCGAGGCGCTGTATATCGACCTGATCGCCCGCGCCGAGCGGCATATCTATGCCGAGAGCCAATATTTCGCCTCGCGCCGCATCGCCGAAGCCATTGCCAAGCGCCTCGACGAACCCGACGGCCCCGAGATCGTGATCGTCAATCCCGAACAGGCCGATGGCTGGCTCGAGCAGGTCGCGATGGACACCGCGCGCGCGCGGCTGGTCGAGGCGCTGCGCCGGCGCGACACGCATGGCCGCCTGCGCCTCTACCACCCTTTCACCGCGGGCGGCGCGCCGATCTACGTCCACGCCAAGGTGCTGGTGATCGACGATATCGTGCTGCGCGTCGGCTCGTCCAACTTCAACAACCGCTCGCTGCGGCTGGATACCGAATGCGACGTCACGATCGAGGCCGAGCCCGCCGATAGCGAAAAGCGTGCGCACATCGCCTCGATACGCAACGGCCTGCTTGCCGAGCATCTCGGCTGCACGCCCGAGAAAGTCGTCGCAGCGATCGACAGCGACGGACTGATTGCGGCGGTGGAGCGGCTGCGTCAGCACGACGGCAAGACGCTGCGGCCATATGAGACGCCGGATCTGGCGGAGGTCACCAAATGGCTCGCCGACAACGAAGTCCTCGACCCCGAAAATCCCGAGGACCTGTTCGAGCCGCTCGCCGGCCCCGGCCTGTTCCGCCGCATGCGCAAGCCGCGCTAGTCCTTCTCGAGCCCTAGCTCGAAGGGAAGGCGCTAAGACATAACCCAGGCGCGTCTCTCCACCGCTTCCCGACCCGCAATAACGCCGCGCTGATTCCAAATGAAACGCGTGCCGGAAAACCAGCCAATTAAATAATTGACAAGCTTTCAGGTGCGGGCTCTCTTCCGCCTTCTTGGGGAGGGGGAATTTCCATGAAGATTGCAATGCTCGCGCTCTCGGGCGCGGTTCTCGTTTGCGTGCCTGAAGTATCGGCGCAGACCGCGACACCCGCTATGCCTGCCGTCGCGCCCGCCGTTACTCCAGCCGTCGTGCCGATGATTGCGCCGATCGCGGTCAATACCGGCGATACTGCCGTGCTGCGCGTCGGCACCAAGGTTCCGCTCAAGCTGTCCGAAGAATTGACCACCAAGGGCAAGAAGCTTCGCGTCGGCCGGCGCTTCCAGCTCGAAGTCGCCGAAGCCGTGATGGTCAACGATCATGTCGTCATCCCGGCCGGGGCACCGGCCACCGGCGAAGTCACCGAGGTCCGCAACAAGGGGATGTGGGGCAAGTCGGGCCACCTCACCGCGCAGGTGCTCTACGCGACGGTCAACGGCCGCCAGGTCAAACTCAACGGCACCTTCGACGACAAGGGCACCGCGGGCGGAGTCGGCGCGGCGGCGGTGTCGGCGGTGGTGTTCCTGCCCGCCGGCTTCTTCATGACCGGCACCAGCGCGCGCATTCCGGTCGGCGCGCCGGTCACGGCGTTCGTCGGCGAAGACGTTCCGCTTACCTTCGCGCCCGTCGCGCCCACCCCCATGGTGGTCGCACCCGCCGCCGCGCCGGCACCGGCACCGGCGGAGCAAACGCCCAGCGTGTCGACCGCGTCAGCGAACTGAGGCATCGCCGGGCGAGTGGCGGATCCGCTCGCCCGGCAATCCGATCATGATTGCGGCTGCGCGGCGGCCGGTGCGAACACGCGCAGACGGTGCCCGTCGAGGTCGCTGGCGACGAACGTGGTACCAAAGCTCATCGCGGTCGGCGCCTGAAGGATCGTCAGTCCGCGCTCGGCCCATTCGGCGTGCGTCGCCTCGACCGCCGCGGCATCGGCCACGCTGAAGGCGATCTCGCTCGCACCCGATTGTCCCGAGCTCTTTGGCTCGATCGTATCGTGCTGCCACAGGCCGAGCATGACTCCATCGCGCAGCGGCAGCATCGCAAAGCCCTCCTTCCGCTCGAGGACCGGGATACCCAGCAATTCGTTGTAAAAGGCCGCGCTCGCGGCATCGTCCGCGACGTGCAGCAGTAGGAAGCTGAAATCCGGCATGATATGTCTCCGTTTCGGCGACACTCGGGATCGAGCGCCGGCGGGACACGGCTACGACATCCTGCTGTCAGTCCATGTCAGCAGTCATTGCTCGGGAATATTCCGCACCACGCGCCATTCCCGGAACAGCGTGACCCGGCGGCGCGGATAGCGCTCGGCCGCGACGTCGAACGCCACGATGCGGTCGGTCCGGAAATGCCGGTAGCCTTGGCGCAGCTCGCACCACGCCACGACCACACGCACGCGGTCGTAGAATGCCAGCGCGATTGGCCAGATCGTGCGGTCGGTGGCATTGCCCCGCTCGTCGGCATAGGCGATCTGCATCTTGCGCTCGGATCGGATCGCCTGGCGGATCGTCGTCAGCTCGGCGTCGCCCGCCGCGATCGGCTCGCCCGGGCCGATCAGCAACCCCGAGGCTTCGATGCTCGCCTTGAGGTCTTCGGGCAGCACCGCGCCGATTTTGGCAAGGACGTTGCGCGCCGCCTTGCCCAGCGATCCGTCCGCGCGCTCCGACACCCAGCGCGATCCGAGCACCAGCGCCTCGATCTCCTCCTCGGAGAACATCAGCGGCGGCAGCATGAACCCGGGGCGGAGCACATAGCCCACGCCAGCCTCGCCCTCGATCGGCGCGCCCTGCCCGCGCAGGGCCTCGATATCCCGGTACAGCGTGCGCAGCGACACGCCGATTTCTTCGGCCAGCACGGTGCCCGAGACCGCGCGGCGATGCCGGCGCAGCACCTGGATCAGGTCGAGGAGGCGCTGCGCGCGTGACATGTCCGGCCGCCCTCCTGTGGCATAGTGCCAAGATCTGGCAGCAGCATTCTTGCTCGCCGGTGACGCAGCTGGCAATGTAGGATTTCGTTGCATAGGCGGGCGACATGCTGGGATCCGCATCCGCCCTCGCTTCGTCGTCTCCGCTCAGCAAAGTTGCGGTGTCCCGTTGCGAACTCGCCACAGACCGCAACTTTGACAACTTTGCCGTCGTCCATTCGCAACTTCGCCGCCCGCGCCGGGGTGACGCGCGCCCACGCCCTCGCTATGGGCTCGCGGCATGACCCAGATCGCCAGCCCCCGGATCACTCCCGAGATCGTCGCCGAGCATGGCCTTTCCCCCGAGGAATATGACCGCGTCCTCCACGCGATGGGCCGCGAGCCCAACCTAACCGAGCTCGGCATCTTCAGCGTGATGTGGTCCGAGCATTGCAGCTACAAATCGAGCCGCATCCATCTGAAGAAGCTCCCCACCACCGGCCCCCAGGTGATCTGCGGACCCGGCGAGAACGCGGGGGTTGTCGATATCGGCGACGGCCAGGCGGCGATCTTCAAGATGGAGAGCCACAACCACCCTAGCTACATCGAGCCGTATCAGGGCGCCGCGACCGGGGTCGGCGGCATCCTGCGCGACGTGTTCACGATGGGCGCGCGCCCCGTCGCCAACCTCAACGCACTGCGCTTCGGCCGCCCCGACCATCCCAAGATGCGCCACCTGATCGCCGGCGTGGTCCACGGCATCGGCGGCTATGGCAATTGCGTCGGCGTCCCCACCGTCGGCGGCGAAGTGAACTTCCACCCGGCCTATGACGGCAACATCCTGGTCAACGCGATGACCGTCGGCGTCGCCCAGACCGACAAGATCTTCTATTCGGCCGCCTCGGGCGTCGGCAATCCGATCGTCTATGTCGGCTCCAAGACCGGCCGCGACGGCATCCACGGCGCGACCATGGCTTCCGCCGATTTCGGCGAGGACTCGGAAGAGAAGCGCCCCACGGTGCAGGTCGGCGACCCCTTCACCGAAAAGCTCCTCATCGAGGCCTGTCTCGAGCTGATGGCCTCCGACGCGATCGTCGCGATCCAGGACATGGGCGCCGCGGGCCTTACCTCATCGTCGGTCGAGATGGCGAGCAAGGGCGGCGTCGGCATCGAGCTGATCATGGACGACGTTCCCCAGCGCGAAACTGGCATGACGCCGTACGAGATGATGCTGTCGGAGAGCCAGGAGCGCATGCTCATGGTCTTGAAGCCCGGTCGCGAGGATTTCGCCAAGGCGATCTTCGAGAAGTGGGAGCTCGATTTCGCGGTGATCGGCCACGTCACCGATACCGGCCGGATGGTGCTCAAGTGGAAGGGCGACACGGTCGCCGACATCCCGCTCGCCCCGCTCGCCGACGAAGCCCCGCTCTACGATCGCCCGCACGTCCCCACCCCCAAGCGCGCGCCGCTCGCAGACGTGCCGGAAAGCGCGGACCCCGCTGCCGACCTGGTCAAGCTGATGGGCTCGCCCGACATCGCCAGCCGCCGCTGGATCTGGGAGCAATATGACCACATGGTCGGTGCCGATACCGTTCAGCGCCCGGGCGGCGACGCGGCGGTCGTCCGCGTCCACGGCACGCAGAAGGGCCTCGCGATCACCACCGATTGCACCCCGCGCTATTGCTTCGCCGACCCGGTCGAGGGCGGCCGCCAGGCCGTGGCCGAAGCGTGGCGCAACCTCACATCGGTCGGCGCCAATCCGCTCGCGGTGACCAACTGCCTCAACTTCGCCAACCCCCAGCGCCCCGAGATCATGGGCCAGATCGTCGGCTGCCTCGAAGGCATGTCCGAGGCGTGCATCGCGCTCGACTTCCCGATCGTCTCGGGCAACGTCTCGCTCTACAACGAGTCGAAGGCCACCGGCGGCGGATCGGCGATCCTGCCCACCCCGGCGATCGGCGGACTCGGCTTGCTCGCCGACTGGTCGAAGAGCTGCACGATCGCCTTCAAGGGCGTCGGCGATACGGTGCTCGCGATCGGTGAGCGCGGCGGCGATCTCGGCCAGTCGGTCTGGCTGCGCGAGCTCCATGGCCGCGAGGACGGTCCCCCGCCCGCAGTCGATCTCGCCGCCGAGCGCCGCACCGGCGACTTCATCCGCGCGCAGATCGCCGCGGGCGCGATCACGGCGTGCCACGACGTCTCCGACGGCGGCATGGCGGTCGCACTCGCCGAGATGGCGCTCGCCTCGAACATCGGCGTCCTGGTCAACGAGCCCCAGCCCTTCGGCATCGCCGGCTCGCTGTTTGGCGAGGACCAGGGGCTCTACCTCGTTACCGTCTGCGATTCGTGCCTCGCCGACTTCATGGTCGCCGCGCACAAGGCCGACGTCCCCGCCGATCCGCTCGGCCGCACGATCAAGGACCGCATCATCTTCGAGCTCGACGAAGGCGATTGGACCGTATCGCTCACCGACCTGCGCGCCGCGCATGAAGGCTTCTTCCCCGCATTGATGGGCGCTGACGCGGCGTTGGCGTGAACGCGAGCCGCTCCCCGGGCGGTTCGGAAGGGCGGACTGGCGATAATCGCCGCATTCCGATAGGGTCACACCACGATACGGCGGTGGGGGCGGCGCGTGGTCGAAAAGATCAAGGAATATAGCGAGATCGGCAAGAATGGCCTGTCGCTGCTACGCGATGCGCTGATCTTCGTCCTGCTCCTCGTCTTCCTCATCTACCCGCCGCTATTCTCCAATCTGCTTGGGCGTGCGAAGGTCGATACGGTCAGCGTCGCCGGCGTGACCGTGAAAATGGAACGCGCCACGCAGCAGGCTGTATCGGCGGCCGAGGACGTCGCAACCGCCAAGGAAGTCACCGCCAAGGCAATTTCCGATGTCGAGGCCCTGATCGGCCATGACCCGACGCTGCGGCCGCAATTTGCGGATGTGCTCGCCGCTTTACGCCAGACGAACATGTCAGTGAGCAACGCCAACGAGCAGCTCAGTTCGGCCGGTCGGACGCAACAGCAGGTATTGGCGGAGGTCGGCAAGCCGCCCGCCAGCGGCTGGGTGTCGAGTAACTACCTGACCGGCCAGATAGGCATGGATCAGACCGCCACCGTCAAGCCGCCGCGCCCCCTCAATCTGCGCTCGGGTCCAGGCAGCGACAATTCGACGCTCGGAACGCTGTTCCCGGGCACGCAAGTCCGTATCGTGGAAGGCCCGAAAGGCACTTGGGTGCGCGTAACGACGGAGATATCCCGATGACCGCTGGCAATCCCGGAACCCCGCTCGCCGACAAGCTCGGTCTCAGGCGCGGCATGCGCTGCTGGTTCCACAACATGCCCGACAGAGTCCGCGCGGCGATCGATCCCGATCGGGCCGAGGTCGACGAGCAGCCCACCGCTTCCGACGGGCTGCAATGCGCACATCTCTTCGTCACCGAACGCGACCGGTTGGAGCGCGAGATCGCGGCGCTGCGCCCACTGATGGCGCAAAACGGCTTCATCTGGATCTCCTGGCCCGCACAAGGCGTAGACGACGCGACCGACCTCACCGAAGAGGCGATCCGTTCCGTCGCGCTGCCCAGCGGATTGGTCGACGTAGAGGTCTGCGCTGTCGACCCAGCTTGGTCCGCACTCAAGCTGGTGATCCGCAAGGACAATCAGCAACCTACGGGAAACCGCTGACTGGCTTTTTGCCGGCAAATTGTGCACCAATTGGTTCTATGCCCGATCGTGAGGCGCTGCCCTGGCGGCCATATCCCCCCCTGAGCGATGCCGAGCGCGTATCCCGCGCCCGGGCTTTCAGCGATTCGATGCACACCCGCCGCAGCTGCCGCGCGTTCAGCGACGCTCCGGTGCCGCGCGAAGTGATCGAGGCTGCGCTGGCCGCGGCGGGGTCCGCGCCCAATGGCGCCAACCGCCAGCCCTGGCATTTCTGCGTCGTTTCCTCGCCCGAGGCGAAATGCGCGATCCGCATCGCCGCCGAGGAGGAAGAGCGCGCTTTCTATGACGGCCGCGCCGGCAGCGAATGGCTGGAGGCACTGGTGCCGCTCGGCACTGGCGCCGACAAGCCTTATCTCGAAACCGCGCCCTGGCTGATCGTGGTGTTCGCGCAGCGCCGCGGCGGCGCCGATCCCGACAATCTCAAGCAGAACTATTATGTCACCGAGAGCGTCGGCCTCGCCTGCGGGCTGCTGCTCGCCGCGCTCCACCAGGCGGGCATCGCGACCCTGGTCCACACGCCCAATCCGATGCGCTTCCTCAATCGGGTGTGCCGCCGCCCAGACAACGAGAAGCCGCTGATGATCATCGTCGCCGGGCACCCCGCCGAGGACGCCGTGATCCCGGCGCACGCGCTCGACAAGAAGTCGCTGGAGCAGATCGCCAGCTGGCTGTAGCGCTCCCGCATGCACGCGGCCCCGCTCCATGACGACGCCCCGGGCCGCTTCGCGTCGCTGGACCTCGTCCGCGGCGTCGCATTACTGGGTATACTGCTGCTCAACATAGTGAGCTTCGGCATGCCCGAGGCGGCCTATAGCAACCCGCGCGCTTATGGTAGCTGGCACGGCGGCGACCTCGCCGCCTGGCTGGTCAATTTCCTCCTGTTCGACGGGCGGATGCGCGGACTGTTCTCGTTCTTGTTCGGCGCGTCGCTGCTGCTCGTCGCCGAGCGCGCTGCGGCGAGCGGCGAAAGCCCCGCCCGGGTGCATTACCGGCGCATGCTGTGGCTGCTTGGCTTCGGGCTCGCCCACCTCTGGCTGGTCTGGCACGGCGACATCCTCGCGCACTACGCCTTGGTCGGGATGGCCGCCTTCGCGCTGCGCGACTTGCCCACCGATCGGCTTGTCGTGCTCGGCGCGATGCTCATCGGGCTGACAGTGTTCCTGTTCGCCGCAGTCCCGATCGCAGTCGCGCAGGGCCATGACATTGCGGCGCTGACGCGCACCCTCGGCGTTCCCGCTCCCGCCGACACCGCGCGCGAATTGGCGCTCTATCGCAGCAACTATCCGGCGATCCTGCAGGCGCGGCTGCGCGACCATCTCGCCACGCCGCTGACGATGCTATGGTTCTACGGCCCCGAGACGCTCGCTTACATGTTCTTCGGCATGGCCGGGCTGCGCAGCGGCATGCTCCGCGGCGCCTGGCCCCGCGCGCGGTATCGCCGCTGGCTCCTGATCTGCTGGGGCATCACCCTGCCCGCTTATATCGCGCTCGCCGTCTACCTGATGCTCGCGCACTTCAGCCTGTTCTCGGTGGCGCTGGCCAGCTGGACGCTCACCGCGCCGCTGCGCCCGCCGATGATCGCCGGCTGGGCGTGCCTGATCCTGCTGCTCGCCAGGCCTGGCGGGACACTGACTACGCGGCTCGCCGCGGCGGGCCGGATGGCGTTCACCAATTACCTGCTGACCAGCCTGATCTGCACCAGCCTGTTCTACGGCTATGGCCTCGGCTGGTTCGGGCACCTCACGCGCTGGCAACTCTATCCGGTCGTGTTCGCAATCTGGGCCGTGATACTATTCTGGTCGCAGCCGTGGCTCGCGCGCTTCCGATTCGGCCCGTTCGAATGGCTGTGGCGCAGCCTCGCGCGCGGGCGCCTGCAGAGCTTGCGCGGAGCCGCCTCCGTATAAATGCGAATGCCTCGCAATACCCTTGCGAATCGGTCTCAATAGCCGTACATCCGCGCAACGGAGCGTGAGGGTGGCATGGTCGTCTGCGTTTGCAATGCAATTCGGGAACAGGATGTGCGGGCGGCAGCCCGCCAAGGGGCGACTAGCGCCTGCCAGGCCTATCGCGCGCTCGGCCGCGCCCCGAAATGCGGCCAATGCGTGCCTTTCGCGCGCGAGATCATCAACGAGGAACGTGCGGCTGCGTGACGGTCGCAACTAGAAAACGGCGGATTTCTGCGGTTTTCGCGCCCAAATTTTAGCGCTATGGCACCCCTGTAACGCATAGGGGTGACGGCCATGAAGGGCGACGCAAAGGTCCTCGAATATCTGAACGAGGTGCTCAAGAACGAGCTTACCGCGATCAACCAATATTGGCTGCACTACCGGTTGCTCGACAATTGGGGCGTCAAGAAGCTCGCCGAGCACGAGCGCCACGAATCGATCGACGAGATGAAGCACGCCGACAAGGTGGCGGAGCGCATCCTCTTCCTCGATGGCCTTCCCAACTTCCAGTTGCTCGGCCGGCTGCGCATTGGCGAAACCGTCGAGGAGATCCTCCGCGCCGATCTCGCAGTCGAGGTCGAGGCGATCGCCGTGCTCAAGGACGCGATCGCGCATTGCGAGAGCGTGCGCGACTATGTCAGCCGCGACCTGTTCGCCTGGATCCTCGAAAGCGAGGAAGAGCATGTCGACACGCTCGAGCGCCAGTTCGACATGATCGCGCGGATGGGGATCGAGAACTACATCCAGCTCAACAGCAAGGCCGAAGAAGCGAGCTAAGCGCGTGCAACCACTCCCCCGTTCGTGCTGAGCTTGTCGAAGTTCTTCTCTTCGGATGCGAGAACGACGGCCCTTCGACAAGCGCAGGGCGAACGGTGTGATTTCCTAGCGTTAAAGAACCGGCCGCCGCCCGAACGCGACAGGCTTGCGCGCGACCAGCGGGTTGGCTTCGCGCTCGAGCATGTCGAGCGTCGTCTCGAACAACGGGCGCAGCCGGACGACGTGCTCGAGCGCCTCGGTCGGGGTCTCGCGCCGCTCGATGCAGCCGCGCGCGATCATTTCGATCGTCTCGGCAAGGTCGGCGAGCGGATCGGCGCCGAACTGGCGCGATTCGCCCTTCAGCGTATGCGCGGGGATCACCATCGCGGTGGCGTTCTGCGCGCGCATCGCATCCTCGATGCGATCGACCGACTTTACGCCGTCCTCGCGGAAATAGCCGAGGATGCGCACGAAGTTGGCGCCCAGCTCGGAACGCGCCTGCTGGTAGCTTTCCCAATTCACCAGCGGATCACTGCCGATCACGTCCATACCCCAAGCATACCCCCCGCTACGGTATCGACGCGACCATAAGACGGGAACGTAAACAGGGCGTTGATGGCAACTAGCTATGCTTCTCGCGGTCGAACGGATTCTTCGGTGCGCGCAGCGAAAGCCGTACCGGAACGGCACCGAAATCGAATTCCTTGCGCAGCCCGTTGATCAGATAGCGTTGATAGCTGGTCGGCAGCAGGTCGACGCGCGTGCCGAACAGGACGAAGCTCGGCGGACGGCTCTTATTCTGGGTGATGTAGCGCGGCTTGATCCGCTTGCCGCCCGGCGCGGGCGGCGGATTGGCTTCGATCGCGCGCTCGAACCAGCGGTTGAGCTGCCCGGTCGAGACGCGGCGCGACCACGCCTCGCGCGTCTCGAACGCGACCTTCATCAGCATGTCGAGCCCCTTGCCGGTTTCCGCCGAAACGGTGAGCAGCGGCACGCCCTTGACCTGCGCCAAGCCCTCATCGAGCGCTTTCTTCACGCCGTTGAACAGGCTCGACGCCTCTTCGGCCACATCCCATTTGTTCAGCGCGATGATCAGCGCGCGGCCTTCCTGGAGCACGCGGTCGGCAATCTTGAGGTCTTGGACTTCGAGCCCGCGCGTCGCGTCGAGCAGCAGCACGACGACCTCGGCGAAGTCGATCGCACGCAGCGTGTCCATCACCGACAGCTTTTCGAGCTTCTCTTCGACACGCGCCTTCTTGCGCAGCCCGGCGGTATCGATCAGCCGCACCTTGCGCATCGCGCCTTCGAAATCCTCCCACTCCCAGTCGACCGAGATCGAATCACGCGTGATGCCGGCTTCGGGCCCGGTGATCATCCGCTCTTCGTCGAGCAGCCGGTTGACCAGGGTCGACTTGCCCGCATTCGGACGGCCGACGATCGCCAGCTTGAGCGGCGCATCGGGCGATTCGTCTTCTTCCTCGACCTCCGGTTCGTCCCGCTCGACATGCGGCAGCAATGCCTCGAACAGGTCGGCGACGCCCTCGCCATGCTCGGCCGAGAACGGGATCGGGTCGCCGAGCCCCAGCGCCATCGCCTCGAGGATCCCCGCCTCGCCGGCCTTGCCCTCGGCCTTGTTGGCCATCAGCACGACCGGGCGGTCGGTGCTGCGCAGCCAGCGGGCGATCTCCTCGTCGAGCGGCGTTACCCCGGCGCGCGCGTCGATCAGGAACAGCGAGACGTCGGACTCGCGCACCGCGGCCTCGGTCTGCGCGCGCATCCGCCCGGGCAGGGTCGCGGCGTCCTCGTCCTCATAGCCCGCGGTGTCCATCACGCGAAATTCGAGCCCGAGCAGGTTCGCCTCGCCTTCGCGCCGGTCGCGCGTCACGCCGGGCTGGTCGTCGACCAAGGCGAGCCGCTTGCCGACCAGCCGGTTGAACAAGGTCGACTTGCCGACATTCGGGCGTCCGATGATCGCGACGGTGGGTTGGGGCACAAAAAATTCCGTTCGGACTGAGCTTGTCGAAATCCCGTACTTTCTTCTTCACAATGCGTGAAGAACAGTCCTTCTGCGAGCTCGGGACGACGGGTCTGGCAAAGTGGAAAAACGCAACGGGCGAGGCCTAAGCCCCGCCCGCTTTTAACTTAGTTACTGCAGTGCGCCTGCGAAAGCAGGAGCCCAGGGCGGCAAGCCACAACGCCCGTGGTCCTGGGCTCCTGCTTTCACAGGAGCACCGAAGGGCTGGACGCCGCTGCTTACCGATACGCGCTCAGCCGGCCCTTGTCGTCGAACACGTAGAGCGTGTTGTTCGCCACCGTCAGCGGCAACGAGATCGACTCCTTGGTGTCCATTGTCGAGGTCACGCTGCCGTCGGTCGGCGACGCGAAGACGATCTCGCCTTCGCTGTTGGCGAGCACGAGCTTGCCGCCGGCGAGCACCGGACCGACCCAGCTGATCGGGTTCTTCTTTTTCTTGTCGTTCTTGTAGTGGCGAAGCTGCGAGATCCAGCGGATCTTGCCGGTGCCGCGAGCGATCGCGATCAACCGGGCGTCGTCGGTGACGACGAACAGCCACTCGCCCGCCGCCCAGGGCGTCGAGATGCCGGCGATCGTCTGTTCCCAGAGCGGGTTGCCGCTGGCGATGTCCATCGCGACCATCCGGCCGCCCTGCCCGATCGCATAGACGCGGCCCTGGTCGATCACCGGCTCGGCGTCGATGTCCGACAGCGACGACACCGAAGTCGACATCGAGGTGCGCGACAGCACCGCGTCCCACAGCGAGCGGCCATTCTCATAGCGATAGGCATTGAGCTCGCCCGACGAGAAACCGGCGATCACCGTGCCCTGCGCCGATGCTGGCGCCGCGACGCCGAACACGCCCTGCGATTCGAGGCTGGCGGAGACCGTCCAGCTGACCTCGCCGGTGTCCTGCGACAGCGCGAACAGCTGATTGTCCTGCGTCACCACATACGCATTGCCGTTGGCGAGCGTCGGTGCGCCGCGCAGCGGTCCGCCGGGACGCTTGCGCCAAACCACCGCGCCGTCTGCGACATTCAGCGCGACAACATCCCCAAGCCCGTTGCTCGCGAATGCACGCTCGCCCTCGACGCTGACGCCGCCGCCGAAGCGCGCGCCCGCATTGCCCTTGCCCTCGCTGGTCGCGGTGCGCCACAATTCGGCGCCGGTATCGGCTGCCATCGCGTGGACGACGCCGTCCGTGTCGACCACGAACAGCTTGTTCTCCGAAACCACCGGCGCCGCGGCGAGCCGCTCCTTTTTAGAGGGCTTGGCGATCGCCTTCGACCAGATCCGCGTCGGATTGGCGCCCAGCGCGAGGTGCCCCATCGACTTGGCGGCATTGCCGCCAGGCTGGCGCCAGCCATCGTTCGCTGCGGCCTCGGGCAGCAGCACCTCGACGCCGGCGAGCGACTTGTCGGCGACGACATCGCTTTCCGAAACCAGGATCGGCACGCGCTCGCCGAGCACGGGGGTTTTCTTGCCGCCATTGCCTTTGAAGATCCCGCAGCCGCTCACCATCGCGAGCGCCGCGAGAGCGGCAGCCACCCTCACCTTGTTGTTCATTTAGCCTTGGTTTCCTTCGACTGATCGATGGCGTCGACACCGAGTACGCCGGCCAGCTGAACCGCACGTTGACGGATCGTCTCAGGGACCTTCTCGCCGCCCTGCGCGATCTGTCCATAGAGCCGGCCCGCCTCTGCCTTGTTGCCCGCCTTGAGATAGGCCGCGGCGACGAGCTCGCCCGCGGTGCCGAGCCACGGCGAATTGGGATTGGTCAGCCCCTTGAGGCGGTCGATCACGACCTGCGGCTGCAAGGTGTCATATTCGGCGACCGTCTGGCGGATCAATGCGAGGTCGCGAAAAGGCTGCTCGTATTTGGCGTTGCCGGCGACCTCGGCGAACTTCGCCGCCGCGCCCTTCACGTCGTTCTTCTGGAGCAGCAGATTGCCCTGAGCGATCCGCGCCATCGCGGCGAAGCCCTCGCCGTCGCTGGTCGCGATCTTGTCGAGCGCGGGGATCGCCTTGGCGGTGTCGCCCTGCTCGACCAGCCGCATCGCGGCGTCATATTCCTCGCCCTGCTGCCCGGCGACGCTCACGCGGTGCTGCTGCCACCACAGCCAACCGGCGAGCGCAATCAGCCCGACGACCACCGCGCCGATCATCCACCGGCCGTAGCGGCGGAAGATCTGCATCGCCTGGTCGCGGCGATACTCCTCGTCGACTTCGCGCAGAAAGGCTTCGTCAGTGGTGCCGGAAGGAGGAAGCGCCAAGAGTGACTCCATGGGGTTGGTGCGGGCGCGGCGGACCTTAGCCGCGGGCACCGTCTAAAGAAAGCGTGCTGCTAGCCCTTCAGCCGCGCGCCGGATAGACCTGATCTGCGCTCGGGAAGTCCCGCGCCCGGACTTCGGCGGCATAGGTTTGAACCGCGGCGGAAATACGGCCAGCGAGATCGTCGTAGCGCTTGACGAAGCGCGGGGTGCGCTCGAACAGCCCGAGCATGTCCTCGGTGACCAGCACCTGGCCGTCGCACTGCGCCGACGCACCGATGCCGATTACCGGCACCGGCACCGCCGCGGTGATCTCGTTGGCCAGCCCCTCGACCACGCCCTCGGCGACGATCCCGAACGCGCCGGCCTCGGCAATCGCGCGCGCATCGTCGAGGATGCTCGCATGCTCGGCATTGCTGCGCCCGCGCGCGCCATAGCCGCCGAGCGCATTGACCGCCTGTGGAGTGAGCCCGATATGCCCCATCACCGGAATCCCGCGCCGGGTGAGGAACTCCACCACCGGCGCCATCGCCGTGCCGCCCTCGAGCTTGACGCCGGCCGCGCCGGTCTCGGCCATTACCCGCGCCGCCGATTCGAATGCGCGCTCGGGGCTCGCCTCGTAGCTGCCGAACGGCATGTCGACGATCACTACCGAATGCCAGCTGCCGCGCACCACCGCGGCGCCGTGCGCGATCATCATGTCGAGCGTCACCGGGAGCGTCGAGGGCAGGCCGTAGATCACCTGCCCGAGGCTGTCGCCGACCAGCAGTACATCGCAATGCGGGTCGAGCAATTGCGCCATCCGCGTGGTGTAGGCGGTCAGCATCACCAGCGGCTCCTGCCCCTTGCGGTTGCGGATCGCCGGGATCGTCAGCCGCTTCATCGGCGCAGGCGTGGGATTGGCGCGGCTGGTGCCGCTGTCGAGCGTGTAGGTGGACATGGCGCCCGCTCTAGTCGCTCGCGAGCGCCCGCGCCAGCGACGCCGCGATCAGGAGATCCAGCCGCGCCGCCGGGCGAACCGCGCCAGCCAGATCTCGAACACCGCCACTGCGGCAATGAACAGCGGAAACGGCACGGTCGCCGCCGGGCCCTTGTGCGCGAGCAGGTCGGTGGCGAGAAAGGCATAGCCGAACTGGACGATCACCGCGGCCAGCGAGATGACGAACAGCGGCAATGCGAGCTTCGAGCGGCACAGCAACGCGATCGACCCGAGCAGCCCGCCCC
Source organism: Sphingomonas sp. FW306-1B-B10E (assembly GCF_058782005.1). NCBI lineage: Bacteria > Pseudomonadati > Pseudomonadota > Alphaproteobacteria > Sphingomonadales > Sphingomonadaceae > Sphingomonas > Sphingomonas sp. FW306-1B-B10E. The sequence continues at coordinate 48,365 of NZ_JBYSXG010000016.1, read as the reverse complement.
CCACAGCCGCGCCGTACACCGGCAGGAACCAGCCCGGCAGCGCGGCGTAGTAAGCGCGGTCCCAGTCGGTCGGATGCGGGTTCATCGCAGCCGGCCCCAATTTGGCCTGCGTATAGAAAGCGAAGCACCCGAGTGCGCCCCAAAGCAGCAAGAGGATCGCCACTGCGAGGAACCAACCCGGCGGCCGCTGCCGAAGATAGCTTGCCACGCCCACTCCCGCTTATGTTTTTCCGATACGCAAAGGTAACGGAAATCGGCCTCGCCCGCTAGAGCAGCGCGGCCGCGTAGCGTTCCGGTTTGAACCCGATCAGCAGCCCGCCGGGATATTCGAGCACCGGCCGCTTGATCATCGACGGCTGGGCCAGCATCAGCGCCGACGCCTTGTCGGCATCGAGCCCGATTTTGTCGTCCTCGGGAAGCTTGCGGAAGGTCGTCCCGGCGCGATTGAGCACCGTCTCCCAACCCTGCGCCGCAATCCACTCCGCGAGCTTCGCCGCATTGGCCCCGACCGCTTTGTAGTCATGGAAATCATAGGTGATTGCATGCGCGTCGAGCCAATCGCGCGCCTTCTTGATCGTGTCGCAATTCTTGATGCCGTACATCGTGACCGTCATGCGTCGTCCCCCAGAAACCGCCCGAGCGTGACCACCTCCTGCCGCTCGATCCCCAGCGCCGCGTAGAAGGCCAGCGCCTCGGCATTGTCCGCGCGGACCATCAGCTGGAGCTTGGGCGCGCCGCGGTCGCGCAGCCAGTCCTCCGCCGCGGCCATGAGGGCGCGGCCAAGCCCCGTGCCGCGCCGCTCCGGCGCAACCGCGAGATAATAGACCCAGCCGCGATGCCCGTCGAAGCCGACCATCGCGCTACCCTCGATCCCCGCCCCGCGCGCGACCAGCACCGTCGAGCTCGCGCCGGCCAGGGCCAGCGCGAAATCCGCGTCGGGGTCGTTCCACGGACGGGTAAGACCGCAGGCGCGCCACAAGGCGACCACGTCGGCGCCGTCACTTGACGTCGCCGCCTCGATCAGCGGGCGATGCATGTCATGCCGGCCCATAAATTGGTGACCTGACCGCCGGGATCGCGCGCGCTGAGCAGTCCCGACAGCCCACCGGCGCTGAATTCGATGCCGAGCGTCGAATCCGCGATCGTCGCCGGAGTCGCGGCCTCGAGTTGCTTCCGCGTCGTGCCGATCCGTACGCCCTTGGCGGTGGCAAGCGGCCCGCCGTCATTGCCGTCCAGATCCCAGCCGGCGAACTTGCCGTCCTGGAAATATACCCCGAGTCCTTCGCGGAAGCTGGCAAAGCCGAGCGCACCCGCGCCGCACTCCTGATAATCGCCCTGCTCGACCGGCTCGCCGATCGCGCCGGCCAGCATCGCCGTCACCGCTCCGCGCGGCATCCCGAACCGCGCGGGCTTGCCGTCGACCACCAGCCCGTCGGGCGCGAGCGCCACCGTCGGCGCGATTGTGTGGACAACGTTCGCCACGTTGGCGGCGCCCTGCGGCACCGGCACGATCAATTCATCGGCATTGCCGAGGATCACCACCGAATTGTTGGCCGGCTCGGGCTCCGCCCCGCCACAGCCGGCGAGCAGCAGCGGCAGCGCGAGCAGTCCGCGCCGCATCATTCCCACTCGATCGTGCCCGGCGGCTTCGAGGTGTAGTCGTAGGTCACGCGGTTGATCCCGCGCACTTCGTTGACGATCCGCGTCGCCACGCGCGGCAGGAAGTCGCCCGGGAACTGGAACGCCACCGCGGTCATCCCGTCGGTGGAGGTCACCGCGCGCAGCGCCAGCACGCTGTCATAAGTCCGGTGGTCGCCCATCACGCCGACGGTGCGCACCGGCAGCAGCACTGCGAACGCCTGCCAGATCGCATCGTACAGCCCGGCGTTGCGAATCTCCTCGAGATAGATCGCGTCGGCCTTGCGCAGGATGTCGCAGCGCTCCTTGGTCACTTCGCCGGGGATGCGGATCGCGAGGCCGGGCCCGGGGAACGGATGCCTTCCGACGAAGATATCGGGCAGCCCGAGCTCTCGGCCCAGCGCGCGTACTTCGTCCTTGAACAGCTCACGGAGCGGCTCGACCAGCTTCATGTTCATCCGCTCGGGAAGCCCGCCGACATTGTGATGGCTCTTGATCGTCACGCTCGGCCCGCCGGTAAAGCTGACGCTCTCGATCACGTCGGGGTACAAAGTCCCCTGCGCGAGGAAGTCGGCGCCGCCGATCTTCTTCGCCTCTTCCTCGAACACTTCGATGAAGGTCTTGCCGATGAACTTGCGCTTGGCTTCGGGGTCGGTGAGCCCGGCCAGCCCGTTCAGGAACAAGGTTTCTGCATTCACATGGACGAGCGGGATGTTGTAATGCCCGCGGAACAGCGACACGACCTGGTCGGCCTCGCCGCTGCGCATCAGGCCGTGATCGACAAAGACGCAAGTCAGTTGCTCGCCGATCGCCTCGTGGATCAGCACCGCGGCGACCGCGCTGTCGACTCCGCCGGAAAGCCCGCAAATCACGCGGCCGCTGCCCACTTGTGCGCGGATCTCGGCAATCTTGGTCTGGCGGAATTCGGCCATCGTCCAGTCGCCCCGCAGCCCGCAGACATGGCGGACGAAATTGGCGAGCAGCCGCGCGCCGTCGGGCGTGTGGACCACTTCGGGGTGGAACTGCATCGCATAATAGCGCTTGGCGTCGTTGGCGATCACCGCGAACGGCGCACCGGGGCTGGAGGCGACCACGCGGAAGCCATCGGCCAGGTCGGTCACCTTGTCGCCATGGCTCATCCACACCTGATGCTTCTCGCCTGGCTGCCACAGCCCGTCGAACAGTGCGCATTCTTCAGCGATGTCGATAAACGCCAGCCCGAACTCGCCGCTGTCGCCCAGCGCGACGTTGCCGCCGAGCTGCTGCATCATCGTCTGCTGGCCATAGCAGATGCCCATCACCGGCAGCCCGGAGTCCCAGATCGCCTGCGGCACCTGCGGCGCATTCTCGTCGAGCACCGATGCCGGCGATCCCGACAGGATGATCCCCTTGGGCTGCATCCGCTCGAATGCTTCGGCCGCGCTGGTGAATGGGGCGATCTCGCTATAGACCCCCGCCTCGCGCACGCGGCGCGCGATCAGCTGGGTGACCTGGCTTCCGAAATCGACGATCAGGATTGAATCGGCATGATGTTCCATGCCCGGCGCGCATAGCAGATGCAGGCCGCATGGGAAGAGCGCGGCAACCGGTTATTTCGCGTCGCGGGGGCCGGCTTCCATCCGACGCCCGCGACGCGATTGGTAGATCAGGCGGCGACGCGCTCGGCGGCCTCCACCGGGATGAAGTCGATCAGATTGCCGATGTTGACGCGCGACGTGCGCAGCCGCGGATCACGCATCGCCTTCACGAAATCGGCATGCAGCGAATGCGCCGGCTGGAACACCGCCTTCGCGCGATACTGGTCGGCGGTGAAGGTCCCCCAATTGGTGATCTTGCCGAAATAGAGCCCGGTGACCCCCAGCCGGTCGGCCAGGTCGACGGCATCGCCCATCTCGCGGTAATTCTCGGTCTGGACCGTGAACGACAAGTGGATCTGCTCGACCTTGCCGGCGTGTAGCAGCTCGGAGGCGAACTTCAGGTTTTCCTCCATCACCTCCCAGCGCGCGCCTCGGCGGAGCAGTTCGTGCGTCGGGCCGGTGGCAGCGTCGATGCTGATCTGCAGGCTCTTCACGCGGTCGTGCAGCGCCGGGAAGCGATCCCATTCGCGCTGGTTGAACAGCATGCCGTTGGTCATGATGATGAAGCGCAGGTCGGGATAAGCGTCGGCGTCGAGCCGCTCCATCAGCGTGCGGAAGTTCTTCGACGCGAACGGATCGCCCGAGCCGGTGATGAAGACGATCTTCGAATCCTTCAGCATCGGCAGGATGCTGCGCTCCTGGAGCAGGTCGAACTGCTTGCGCTTTTCGGAATCGGCGGCGTACTTGCCGGTGCGGCAGCTCGGGCAAGACAGGTTGCACGTCGTGTCATAGGCCAGGTTCACCCGCTCCGGCCCATGCGGTAGGTGCGTTTCCTTCGCCTCGATGATCGTGCGCCACTCGGGGGACATCGCCGCCACTTCGGCGTGGCTCGGCAATTTGTTTGCCTGGATCGCCGGGCACGACACCTTGTTGCAGTGACGATAGCTGCCGTCATGGATGCTCGCACGGATGCGCTCGGCAGTCGGCGAGTTCCAGATGTTCTGCCACTTATCGGCCTGCGCCATGTCGCCGGTCGAGAGATTGAGCCAATTGGCGCAGCAAAGGTGCGTGCTGCCGTCGAGCACGTCGAGCTCGTGGAACGGGCGCATGCAGAATTTGGACTTGAGGTCGAACTTCGGGTTGCTGGGGTCGAGCAGCGACTGGACGTGGAACACCGCCCCCTGCACCAGCGGAGATTCGGTATAGCGCGTCGCGCTGTCCTCGAGGAAGCGCAGCGCGCCCGCGGGATCGCCCTGCGCGGCCGAGCCCATCGCGATCAGGATGGTGAAGGCCAGCCGCACGTCGAGGCGCTGCGACTGGAACAGGGCGACATTCTCGCGCATCACTGCGGACAGCCCGGGGAGCTGGTCGATGAACTGCGGGAAAGCCTCCCAGATTTCCGGATGGTCGGCACCGTCGAGAAGATCGTTCATCAGCAGCCAGAACATCTGCTCGGCCTGCGAGATCTCGGCCTCCTCGACTGGCTGATTGACCTGAAAGCCTTTCGGCCCGCTATTTGAAAGATCCATTTCCCTGGGCTCCCGGTGTAATACCGTCCCATTATAGAGGCGCGGAAGCCGGTCTTTGCTTCCCGGTAACCTTTTCGTCCGGTGCTGCCCGCGAGTTGGCCAGCTTTTGGTTTGCCCCCGAAATAATTCTGGTCCAGCGGCCTGCTCTCGCTTTGCCCCTCCTATGATGACCACGACTGCGTGGTGATCACGGGTCTCAAAAAAAATCACAGGGCAAATCGATGAAAAACATGCTTCTCTCGGGCGCGGGCCTGATGGCGGTCGCGCTCGCGACACCCGCATCCGCGCAAACCACCCCCAACGACCAGGCCGAACTCATCGCGCTGCTCAAGGCGCAGTCGGAAGAGCTCGCCGCGCTGCGCGCGCGGCTCGACAAGCTCGAGGGGACGCGTCCGGCTGCCCCCGCCAGCGCCGTCACCACCGTGCCGACGCAGGTCGCGACCGCTCAGCGCGGCGGCATCGCCAGCGAAGAAAGTGTCCAGGACTCGTTCGCGCCGCAGATCGTCCCGCCCGGCCCCGCCGACCAGGACGTCGCGCAGGCGCGCGCCGCGATGAACCCCGCCAACGTCACCACCGAGTGGCGCGGCGGTGCGCCGACCTTCCGTTCGGCCGACGGCAAGTACATGTTCAAGGTGCGCGGCCGCATCATCAATCATGTCAGCACGACCTTCGGCTCGGACTATGAAGGCCGTAACATCACCACCACCGGCGCCCGCGCGCTGCGCATCGGAATCGAAGGCGCGGTCGGCCCGCACTTCTTCTACCAATTCGAGAACGACTTCGCCGACAACACCTCCGACGTCGGCACGATGTTCGTCGGCTGGCGCGACACCGTCGGCGACATCTCGTACGACGTTCGCTTCGGCAACATGTTCAACGACCGCAGCTTCGAAGGCTCGAGCGGTTCGGACGCCCCGCCGTTCCTCGAGCGCAACGTCGTCGCGACCTCGATCATTCCGCAGCGCGGCTTCTACGGCATCGCGCTGATGCCGCGCATCTTCTGGAAGACGGGTCACGCCTCGATCACGATCAGCGGCGATGCCGTCGATGCGAGCCAGACCATCAGCGACAGCCGCAGCGTGCTGGGCCGCGTTCACTGGAACCCGTACAGGACCGATCGCGCGATGGTGCACCTGGGCCTGTGGGGCTTTGACGAGGCCTTGGCGTCGAAGAGCCCGGGCACGCTGACCCGCAACACCGTGATCGGCGGCCGCTTCAACGGCGCGCTGCGCGTGTCGACCGGCACGCTGACCGGCGGCACCGGCACGACCGGTTACGGCGCTGAAGTCGGCGGTTATGCCGGCCCGTTCTGGGTGATGGGCGAAGCCGGCCGCCGTGAGGCGCGGCTCAACGCCGGCCGTCCCGATCTCGAGACCAAGGCCTGGAGCCTGTCGACTGGCTGGTTCCTCACCGGCGATCTGCCGCCATACAACCCGCGTCTCGGCACCTTCGCCCAGCCGCGCGTGCTGCACCCGGTGTTCGACGGCGGCCCGGGCGCGATCGAACTCACCGCGCGCTACGAGAATATCGACTATTCGGGCCTGCCCACCGTGGGCCAGGGCAGCGCGGCGACCGCCGGCGTCAATTGGTATCTCGACAGCATCATCCGTCTCCAGCTGAACCTCATCCACTGGAACACCAACAACCGCACCGGCGCCTATACCGGCAAGGACAGCGGCCAGACCGTGACTGCCGGCTTCGGCGTCACCTTCTAAAATTCGCCAAGAATCGCGGCCGTCGCTTCTACAGAGGCGGCGGCCGCGATCTCCCATTGCAGGCACTCCACCTTTTCACTCTACTTGCCCTATGCAGACGCTCGAGGCGCTTCTTCGCGGGTTCGCGGCACAGTCCCACGGGTGCTGGTGGATTGGTACGCGCCCCGCGGTCGCCTATGCCCATCTCGCCAGCGCAATCGCGAAACAGGTCGGATTGCCGAGCACCGCCGACGATCCACTCACAGGCGACCGCATGACCATCCTCGACAAGGTGGAAGCCGCGCGCGTGCTCGCCGTGGCCGGAACGACCAGCCTCGCTTATGGCGAGCCATCCCCCTCCAGGAAAGCCGTACAAGCGGCACGCGCAGCGCTCGATGATCTGGCGCCCGACGCGACCTTCCTGAGCAATGGGCAGTGGAAGCCCGGCGCGCCGCTCGGCTGGAACTCGCTGACCTCGGCGACCTTCGACTGCGGCGTCATCGGCTTCGACCGCGAGAATGCCTTCATCTTCTGGGTCGAGGAGGAGGACTGACCGGCCCCGATGCTGAAATTGCGGAAAGTCGATCCCGGAGAGACCGGCTCCATCCTGCAAGGTCAGCATAGATCAGAAAATGTCCCAAAAGTCCAATCAGATATATTATATTCGACGATCGGCTTTGCTCGCTGGACTCAGATACCGATGCCGCGGGACCATAGAGTCTCCAACAATGGAGGTTCAAATGAAGTGTCTCGCTGTTCTCAAGCTCCTCATATCCCACAACATGAACGTGCTGCTCATGGCGCTGCTGACTGCCGTCGTGGCCGTCGGGGGATCGGTAATGACGACCTGGACGGCCTATTCGACCGGAGACTTCACTCTCCAAGGCTACTGGACTGTCTCTGCCGCGGTCGTGACCATCGGGGTGGCACTCATCAAAGCCATTCGGGGCAAGGCCGCTGCCGATGCGGAGCCGCCCCTGATGCCTCGCATCCGTGATCTTCTCCGCTGACGGAGACCGCGGGCGGTGAGGAATTTGGCCTATAGCTCGCTGCCCCCGCCCTGGCGCCGTCAGCGCGGCTTGACCTCCAGCCCGGTCCACCTTGCCGCGAAGGCATAGAGGTCGGCGGCCTCCTCGATCACCTTGTCGGTCGGCTTGCCCGAGCCGTGGCCGGCGCGGGTCTCGATGCGTGCGAGGTGCGGCTTGTCGCCGATGTCCGCCGCCTGCAGCGCCGCAGTATATTTGAAGCTGTGGCCCGGCACGACGCGGTCGTCGGTGTCGGCGGTGGTCACCAGGATCGCCGGATAGGCGCGCCCACCCCGAATATTGTGGTAGGGCGAATAGGCGTAGAGCCGCTTGAAATCGGCTTCCTTCGACGGGTAGCCGTAATCGTCGACCCAATAGCGTCCCGCGGTCCAGCGGTCGAAGCGCAGCATGTCCATCACGCCGACCGCGGGCAGCGCCGCGGCGAACAGGTCCGGCCGCTGGTTGACCACCGCCCCGATCAGCAGGCCGCCGTTCGATCCGCCCTGGATCGCCAGCTGGTCCTTGCCGGTGATGCCTTGCTTGATCAGATATTCGCCCGCCGCGATGAAATCGTCGAACACGTTCTGCTTGTTGGCGAGCCGGCCGCCATCGTGCCACGCCTTGCCATATTCGCCGCCGCCGCGGATGTTGGCGAGGACGAAGACGCCGCCCTGCTCCATCCACGCCACCCGCGCCGCCGAGAAGCTCGGCGTGTACGGCACGTTGAACCCGCCATAGCCCCATAGCAAAGTCGGCGCCGGGCCGGTGGTGGTCGCCTTGCGGACGACGAACATCGGCACGCGGGTGCCGTCCCTCGACGCGAAGAAGCGCTGCTCGACCTTGTACTGGCTCGGGTCGAACGCAACCTTGGGCTGCGCCCAGGGCGTCGCCTTGCCGGTGGCGACGTCGTAGCGGAAGATCGTCGTCGGATAGTTGAAGCTGGTGAAGGCGAAGAAGGTCTCGGGATCGTCGATCTCGCCGCCGAAGCCGCTCGCGGTGCCGATGCCGGGCAGCGTCACCTTGCCGTCGGCGGTGCCGTCGAGCTTGTAGCGGCGCACTTCGGTCTTGGCGTCGACCATATAGTTGAGGATCAGCCGGTCGCCGACGATCGACGCACCCGCCAGCGTCTCCTTCTGCTCGGCGACGATCTGCTTCGGCGTCAGCGCGGGATCGGCGATGTCGATCGAGACGATGCGGTCGCGCGGCGCGCCGGCGTTGGTCGAGAAATAGAAGACGCTGCCCTTGTTGCCGATCGGACTCCAGTCGTTCTCGAGCGCGCCGATGATCGTCTTGGCGTGCCACTTAGGGTCGGCCAGATCGACGATATGGACGAGGTTCTTGTTGTCGGTGCCCTCGGTGGTGCCGATGAACAGATAGCGGCCGTCGTCGGTGATCCCGGCATAATGGCTCTGGCTCGGATGATCGGGGGTCTCATAGACCAGCCGGTCGGCCGATTGCGGCGTGCCGAGCTTGTGGAAATAGACCTTGTGGTTCTCGTTGAGCGCCTGGAACTTGGCGTCGGCGGGCGGCTCGGGATAGCGCGAGTAGAAGAAGCCGCTGCCGTCCTTGGCCCAGCTAAGCCCCATCGTGAACTTGGCCCAGCTCACTTCATCGCCGGTCTCCCTGCCAGTGGCGACGTCAATTACCTTGATTGTCCGCCAGTCGGTCCCGCCGTCCTGGATCGAATAGGCGAGCAGCTTGCCATTCTCCGAGGGCAGCCATTCGGCAAGCGCGGTGGCGCCGTCCTTCGACCAGCCATTGGGATCGATCAGCACGCGTCCCGCTCCGTTCAGGCTGTCGCGCACCCATAATACCGCCTGGTTCTGCAGCCCCTCGTTATGCGCGTAGAAATAGCGCCCGCCCTTCTTCACCGGCGCGCCGAAGCGCTCATAATTGAACAGCGTCTTGATCCGGTCGTGGAACAGCTGGCGGCCCGGCAAGGTCGCGAGATAGGCGTCGGTCACCTTGTTCTCGGCGGCGACCCAGTCGGCGACCTCCTTGTCGTTCCGCACGTCGTTCTCGAGCCAGCGATACGGATCGGCGACCTTCACCCCGAATTGCTCCTCGACGACATCGACGCGGCGGGTTTGCGGGTAGGTCGGCTTGGTCACTTGGGTCTCCGGCGAAGTCTGAGCGAATACGGGGGTGGCGAACAGGAGCGGCAAAGAAAGCAGGGCTCGGCGCATCTGGGAACCTCTGGGCGGTCGGGAGTGAAGCGGCCGTGCTATCCGCCTCGCGCGTCGCTTGTCACGGCCTTTTGCATGTCAACCGCGGCGATCCGGACACATATGCCGAGCCCGGGCCGGGGTTCCGTCTTCGATCGTAATCGATCCGCTTATGGCCGTTTTCCCCGCATGTTCCCACGTGCCCCGGCGCAACCGATTGGAGACGAACATGGTGGATAGTGCGAGTGGCGCCGGCGCGGGGGCGAACGACGCGGCAACCCAAGCAGCAGCAGCGCAGGCCGCAGCGAATGCCCAAGCCGCGGTCACAGCGGCAACCCAGGCTCCCAGTGCGATCGACGCGCTAGCCAACCCGCCCTCTTCGCTCGAATCGCTCACGGCGACGCCATCGCCGATCGAGGCGCTCGCCGCGACGCCCTCCCCGCTCGAAGCGCTGGCGACGACCCCTTCGCCGCTCGACACGCTCGCCGCCACGCCTTCGCTTGCCGAGGCGCTCACCAGCATGCCGTCGATCGAGGAGCTCGCCGCGGCCAAGGCCCCGGTCGAGCCCAGCTGGGTATGCAGCATGCCGACGATCGGCTTCAACGTCGGCGTCAGCGGCTATCTCGGTTGGGGTGGCGGCGCGAATGTCGGCGTGTCGCTCGATCCGAGCAGCGGCGTGGTCGGTGCCGCGGTGGGTCTCGAGGTCGGCGCCGGGATCGGCGGCTCGGTCAACACCTCGGTCGGCCGCCAGGCGACCGCGGCGGCGCCCTCCACTCCGGGCGTCTCGCTCGGCATGGGCGTGTCGACCAATGTCCAGGCCGGCGCGATCGCGGGCAGCGCCGCAGTCGAGATGGTGGGCTCGAACATGCACGCCTCGCTCGCCGACCGGACCAGCGTCGGCATGGATTTCGGCGGCGTGGGCTACACCGCCAACGTCAACGCCTATGCTTCGGGCGGTGTCGCGGTCCAGGCGTACGACCCGGGCTGCCCGCCCGGCTCCTGATCGCCGCGCAAAGGAAAAGGGCGGCCGCACCGGAGTGCGACCGCCCTTTTTCTGGATCGACGTGCCGATCAGGCGGCTTCGTCGAAATCCTCGTCGTTATAGACCGGGCCCGAATCCTGGCCCTTAGCCGAGACGTCGCGGTCGACGAACTCGATGATCGCCATCGGCGACGCGTCCGAGGCGCGGATGCCGGCCTTGATCACGCGGGTATAGCCGCCGTTGCGGTCGGCGTAGCGCGCTGCGAGCACGTCGAACAGCTTGACCAGCTGGGCATCGTCGAGAAGGCGCGCATGCGCGAGACGGCGGTTCGAAAGACCACCCTTCTTGGCGAGCGTGACCAGCTTCTCGACATAGGGGCGAAGCTCCTTCGCCTTGGCGAGCGTGGTGGTGATCTGCTCGTGCTTGATGAGTGCGGCGCTCATGTTGCGGAACAGAGCGGTACGGTGAGCCGAGGTACGCTGAAGCTTACGGCCGCCTACGCGATGGCGCATGTGTCATTCCTTCGTTCGTTCGGGGGCCGTATCAGGTACCCCGGACCAGGCGGCGTCGATCGGCCGCCGCCCAAAACCGTCACATGTCGTGAAGCGCAGCCCTCAACCCGATCCGCGCGCAGGAGTCAAGAGAATCCGGTCATGCGCGGCATCACCCCAGCCGGATCGACAGTTCCACTTCGTCGCTAAACGGCATCGACATATACCCATTCGCGACGTTGCCGACGCGCTCCAGATATTCCGGACAATAATCGGCATTGTCGGCGATCAGGATCGCGCCCGGGCGCAAGCGGCTCTCGACCCGGTCGAGGATGTCCGAATAGAGCGCCTTGGCACCGTCGAGCAGCACCAGGTCGATCGAATCGGGCAGGTCGACCGCCAGCGTCTCGAGCGCGTCGCCTTCGCGAAAGTCGACTAGGTCGGCGAGGCCGCCCTCGGCGAGATTGGCCTCGGCGCGCACTAGCTTGGCGGGCTCGAACTCACTGGTGATCAGCCGGCCGCCGCCATTGTCTCGCAGCGCCGCCGCCAGATGGAGCGTCGACAACCCGAACGAAGTGCCGAACTCGACGATCGAGGTCGCGCGGACGGCGCGCGCCAGCATGTAGAGCAGCCGGCCGACCTCAGGCGACACCGGCAGCGCGAACTCGCTGAGGCTGGCATAGAAATCGCGATAATCGGTCTTGCTGCGCATCATCCGGCGATGGTCCTCCGCGGTAGTGCCCGCAAAGGCGGGGCTCCGCGCCGGCGGGTTGGCATCGGACTCGGCGAACAGGCGCGCGAGCAGGGGCGCCACGGGGGCGCTGGAAAGCGTGGTCATGTGGGTTTTCTCCGTCGGCATGCAGGGACTTGCTTGCCTGTCCGGAAAATACGACTAGTTCGTCAGCTTTGGCTATTCGCATTGGCCGGGAGCTCGTATGACCGCCCCTCGCAGCACCCGTATCGCCTCGCGCAAACACCCCCAGCAAGCACGCTCGAGCCAGCTCGTCGAGGCGGTCCTCGACGCGGCTGTTCAGGTTTTGACGAAGGAAGGCGCGCAGCGTTTCACTACGGCGCGAGTCGCCGAGCGCGCCGGCGTGAGCGTCGGCTCGCTCTACCAATATTTCCCCAACAAGGCGGCGATCCTGTTCCGGCTACAGAGCGACGAGTGGCAGCGCACTTCGGCGCTGCTGCGCAGCATACTCGAGGACCAAGCGACACCCGCCCTCGCCCGGCTGCGCCGGCTGGTGCACGCCTTCATCCAGTCCGAATGCGAGGAGGCGGCGATCCGTCTAGCGCTGAACGACGCGGCGCCACTCTATCGCGACGCCCCCGAGGCGATAGAGGCCAAGGCGGCGAACGCGCAGATCTATCGCCACTTCCTGAGCGAAGCGCTGCCGCACGTCCCCGCCGACGCGCGGACCCTCGCCGGCGACCTGATCAAGCGCACGCTCAGCGAGGTAGGCAGCAACTATTCGGAGACGCCGCGCACCGACGCGGAAATCTTCGCTTGGTCGGAGGCGCTGGCAGATATGCTCTGCGCCTATCTCGAGCACCTGATGGCATGCCCTGGAGGCCGCAGCCCATAGTCGAGCAGACCGCCGTTCCTGGCGGCATGAACGCATTGAAAAGAGGGGCGAGACCAGGTCCCGCCCCCCTCCTGTTCGAGGTCAGAAGTTCACGCCGACCCGGACCCCGCCATAGCGGCGATAGTCGCGCGGCAGCAGCGCCTGAGTGGCGATGTGGTTGCCGAAATTGCCGGCCGAGTTCACCAGCGACTGATAATATTGCTTGTCGAACACGTTGTTGACGAACGCAGTCGCTTCCCAGCGGCGGTCATGATCGCGCACGCCGACCGAGAGATTGAACACGCTGAACCCGGGCTGGAAGGTCTCGGGATCGCGCGCGACGAAGTAGAGGCTCGACTGATACTGCCAGCTCGCCTGGACGAGGCCGTTGAGCTTGTCGCTCAGCGACGGCGCATATTCGGCCGCGACCGATGCCTTCCACTTCGGCGACTGCACCGCACGCGTACCGGTCAGGTTCTGGCTGGCGGGCGAGCCCGTGCAGCCCTGCGCGGCGGTCTGCAGCGCGTAGCACTGCGCGACCGGGAACGAGGTGTAGGTGGCATCGAGATAGGTCGCCGCGCCGTTGAAGCTGAAGTCGCGCGTGACTCGCCCGGCCACTTCAAACTCGAGCCCCTTGGTGTTGAGCCCGCCGACATTGGTGAGGCGGAAGTTCGAGGTGCCGTCCGCCAGCGTCTCGATCGACTGGGCCTGGAGGTCGGTGTAGTCGGTGTCGAAATAGGTGACGTTGAACGTCGCATGCCGGTCGAAGAGCTGGGTACGGATACCGAACTCCTTGTCGCGCGACGTTTCCGGCCGGATCGGACCAGCGGCCGCACGATTGGTGTTGAAGCCCGTCGTCAGATCGTAAGTCTGGCCCTTATAGCCGGTCGTATAGCTGCCGAAGAGCATGATGTCCGGCGTCGCCTGATAGCTGAGGCCCAGGCGATAGGTGGCGGTGCTGTCGTCGGCATCGCCGGCGTAGCTGGTCTTCGCGACATTGTCGCGGAAGGTGTACTTGATCGCTTCGTTCTGCACGCGCCCGCCCGCGGTCGCGGTCAGCTTCGGCACGAATTCCCAGTCGATCTGGGCGAAGCCGGCGATCTGGCGCGACCCCGAGGTCGCGTCCCAGCTGGCAACCGAGAAGGCCGGACCGCGGTTGAACGGACGCTCGAACGCGACATTGGCGTAGTAGACGCCGAGGGCATAGCGGAACGCCTCGTCGCCCGGCGAGAGCACGCGAAGCTCCTCGGTGAAGAGCCGCGACTTGAACGCGCCGATCTGCGTGTTCCGGCCGAACGCGCTGGGTGCCGCCGTGTCGTCGTGATCCAGATAATCGTCGAGACGGAAGCGATCGTACGAAGTCAGCGACAGGATGTTGAGCTTGCCGATATTGGCTTCGCTGCGCAGCAACGTGCCCCAGCCCCAATATTTGGTGCGCGAGCGATAGTCGTTGGCGATTTCCTGATTATCCGCGTCGATCGTCACGCCGGGGAGCGCTACCGCAGGGGTCAGCCCAGCCTGGTTGCGCAGCAGCGCGTTGGAGGCCATGCGAATGAAGGGGCGGCCAACGGTGGTGTTGCCGTTCATGTAGTTGCCCGACAGCGTGAAGGTCAGGTCGGGCGTAGCCTTCCAGCGCAGCTTGGCGCGGCTGTTGAGCGTCTCGCGGCCATTGACCTTCTTGTCGGTGACGACGTTGCGGACATTGCCCGCCCAATTGTTGTAGCCGGCCGAGACGACGAAGCCGAGCGTCTTGCTGATCGGGCCGGTGATGCTGAAATTGGCGCCATATTCGTCATCGGTGGTGGCGACCGTGTTGGCGCGCACGTGCAGCGTGTCGGTCGGCTGGATCGTCATGATCTTGATCAGGCCGGCCGACGCCGCCTTGCCGTACAAGGTGCTCTGCGGGCCGCGCAGCACTTCGATCTGCGCCACGTCGGGGAGATCGGTGAAGGCGCGCGCCTGGAAAGCAAGCGCCGCACCGTCGACCGTGACCGCGACACTCGGCTCGACGCCGATGCCGAAGGCGAAGGTGCCGACGCCGCGCAGCGACACGTTGGCGTTAACCGGATGCTCCGCCGGACGCACGGTCAGCGACGGCGCGATCTTGCCGAGATCCTGGAAGTGGCGGACGCCCTGCGCCTCGAGCTGGCTCGGCGTGACCACCTGAACCGCGAGGGGGACGTTCTGGACGTTTTCGAAGCGCTTCTGCGCGGTGGTGGTGACGACGATCTCGCCTTCATCCTGCACCGGATCGGCAGCGGCAGGCGCCGCCGTCGTTTCGGCGACCGCCGGTGAAGTCGCCGCTGCGACCGCAATGGTGTCGCCAGTCTGCGCATGTGCCTGCGAACTTGCCATAAAAGCCACGGCGAGCGCACCCAAACAAACCGAAGTATCAAACCGCTTCATGAAATCTTCCCCATAAACCCCGCAGTACCCTGCTGCCTGAGTTATAGGTGGCTCGACGGAGGCGGGTGTTCGAGCCGTCCAAATGTTTGCATCTTGTTGCAGTTTAGCCACAAGGTTCGGTGCAGTAACTTTCCGTTAGCCTGTCGCTATCGAGCAGCGCGAACCGGCCGAATACAATAGTCTCCAAGGTGCGACCCCGTTTGGGCCCAGGACTGCCAAGGTACTGATCGCAGCCGTTTTCTTCCAAGAATGCGCGCCCTCATCACTGCGTATCGGCCGTGCCGCCTTGCGCGATCGAGCCGACAGAAGAAAGGGCCGCCCCTCACGGGACGGCCCTTCTCATTTCTTCGCTCCGGAATTCGACGCGGCATCGGTCGTCGCTGTCGCGACGCCGGCCGGGCTGATCGCCGAGCCAGCAAATAGCGTGCGCTATTTGCCTGCGCTCAGCCCATGATTTCCTGCTCGAGCTTCTTGGCCATCTCTTCGATGTTCTCAGGCGGCCAGCCGGGGATTTCCATGCCCAGCCGGAGACCCATCGACGAGAGCACTTCCTTGATCTCGTTCAAGGACTTGCGGCCGAAGTTCGGCGTACGCAGCATCTCGGCTTCGGTCTTCTGGACCAGGTCGCCGATATAGATGATGTTGTCGTTCTTGAGGCAGTTCGCCGAACGCACCGACAGTTCGAGCTCGTCGACCTTCTTGAGCAGGTAACGATTGATCTGTGCGGTGTCGCCCGATGCAACGCCACCCTCGGCCGCGGCAGGCGCCGCCATGCCGATCGGTGCCGAGCGAGTCACTGCGCTGTCGTCGAAGTGGACGAACAAAGCGAGCTGATCCTGGAGGATGCGCGCCGCATACGCGACACCGTCTTCCGGAGTGATCGTGCCGTCGGTCTCGACCGTCAGGGTGAGCTTGTCGTAATCGAGCTCCTGGCCGACGCGAGTATTCTCGACCTTGTACGACACCTGGCGGACCGGGCTGTACAGGGCGTCGACCGGGATCAGACCGATCGGCGCGTCGGCAGGACGGTTCGCCTGGGCCGGGACATAGCCCTTACCGGTGTCGGCGGTCAGCTCCATATTGAGCGTCGCGCCGTCGTCGAGATGGCAGATCACCAGATCGGGGTTCATCACTTCGATGTCGCCCGAGACGGCGATGTCGCCCGCCTTGACTTCGGCCGGACCGGTCGCCGAGAGCTGAAGCCGCTTGGGGCCTTCGCCCTGCATGCGAATCGCGATCTGCTTGACGTTGAGGACGATGTCGGTGACGTCCTCGCGCACGCCGGCGAGGCTCGAGAATTCGTGGAGAACGTTCTCGATCTTGATCGACGTGACCGCCGCGCCCTGGAGCGACGACAGCAATACCCGGCGCAGCGCGTTGCCGAGCGTGAGACCGAAGCCGCGCTCGAGCGGCTCGGCGACGAAAGTCGACTTGCGCTTGGGGTCGCCACCGGCCTTCTTTTCCAGGCCGTTGGGCTTCTTGAGTTCCTGCCAGTTCTTAGGGTTCACCGACACGGGCTTTCCTCATGTTGGGCAGGACGGGGCGGTTCCTGCCAGGATATTGCTGCCCGGCCCGGACCCCGCCCCCGGGGCCCGTAAACCGGGCAGAAGTGCAAATCAGACGCGGCGGCGCTTCGACGGGCGCACGCCGTTGTGCGGGATCGAAGTCACGTCGCGGATCGAGGTGATCTGGAACCCGACCGCCTGGAGCGCGCGGAGCGCGGACTCGCGGCCGGACCCGGGGCCCTTGACCTCGACCTCGAGGGTGCGGACGCCGTGCTCGGCAGCCTTGCGGCCCGCGTCTTCGGCGGCGACCTGGGCGGCGTACGGGGTCGACTTGCGCGAGCCCTTGAAGCCCATCATGCCGGCCGACGACCACGAAATGGCGTTGCCCTGCGCGTCGGTGATGGTGATCATCGTGTTGTTGAAGCTGGCGTTCACATGGGCGACGCCGGCGGTGATGTTCTTGCGTTCGCGACGGCGAATGCGCTGCGGTTCACGTGCCATTGGTCAGCGCTCCCTTACTTCTTCTTGCCGGCGATGGGCTTGGCCTTGCCCTTGCGGGTGCGCGCGTTGGTGTGCGTGCGCTGGCCACGGACGGGGAGCCCCTTGCGATGGCGCAGGCCGCGATAGCAGGCCAGGTCCATCAGACGCTTGATGTTCATCGCGACTTCGCGACGCAGATCGCCTTCCACGGTGTAGCCGGCGTCGATCGCCTCGCGGATTTGGAGGACTTCCTGATCGGTGAGGTCCTGCACGCGGCGCTCGGGCGTGATGCCGAGCTGCTCGGTGATTTCCTTGGCCTTGGCCTGGCCGATGCCGTGAATATACTGCAGCGCGATAACCACGCGCTTGTTGGTCGGGATGTTTACACCCGCAATACGTGCCATGGATTTATTCTCCCAGCTCCACGGGGCGCCGCATGGCAGCCTGCACCCCATCTCTTCGCGTTGATCCGAAAATGCAGTGGCGCAGCGTGCGCAGAGGAGCGCAGCCGTGCAACCGGTGTTTCGGAAGATGGGCGACATATGCAGCCGCAAGGGCGCTGTCAAGCGCTGCGGGCGTTCTCGCCGGAACCGAGTGCATACACGAACGTTGCGCGCGCGCCAAGCCGGGGCCGTCAACTTCCCTGAACCGGAATCGCGATCGTCGCGACCAGTCCCGGAGCGTTGTCGCCCAGCTCCAGCCGTCCGCCATGGAGCCGCGCGACCGATTCGACCAAGGCGAGCCCCAGCCCCGCCCCCGGCAGGCTGCGAGCCGAATCGAGCCGGCCGAAGCGGCTGAGCGCCTGTGCGCGGTCGGCCTCGGGAATGCCCGGGCCGCGATCGGCGACGATGAAACGGAGCTCGCCCGCCGAGAGCTCGAGCGACAGCTTCATGCCGCCCCCTGCCCCCGCATGGCGCAGTGCATTGTCGATCAGATTGGCGAGCGCCTGCGACAGCAATTCGCGGTGCAGCTTCACCTGCGGCGCCGGGCCCGTCGGCAAGGCGACCTCGAAGCCCAGACCGGCCTCTTCGGCGACCGGGGCGTAGAGATCGCCGATCTCCTCGATCAAAGCGGCGGGATCGTGCGGCATCAGCGCGTCGCGGGGCACGGCTTCGGACCGGCTGATCTCGAGCAGCACCGCGAGCATACGCATCACCAGGTCGGTCTCCGCGATCAGCCCGGCGAGAGCGACTTCGCGCTGGCGCGGCTGAGTCGCCGTGGCTGCGGCCTCGGCGCGAGCGCGCAGACGGGCGATCGGCGAGCGCAGATCGTGCGCGATCGAATCGGTCACCACGCGCAATTCGGCCATCAGCCGGTCGATCCGGTCGAGCATGCCGTCGATGCGCGAGGCGAGCCGATCGAAGGCGTCGCCGCCGCCCGCGCTGCCGACCCGGCGCGTGAGATCCCCGGCGGCGACGGCGTCGACGGCCCCGGCGATCCCGTCGAGGCGCCGTGTGACGTAGCGCGTGAGGACGAAGCCCGCGCCGACGCCGAGAACCAGCGACAGCAGGATCGCGAGCAGCAGCGCGCGCTCGATATTGCGCTGCGTCCGCTCCCAATCGTCGAGCAGCCGGCCGCTGACCAGCCACGCGCGGCCGAGCGGGCGGATCGAGATGCCCGCCTCCTGCCGTGCCCAATCGCCGCTGGTTCCCAGGGTCTCGATGTGGAACGCCTCGGGCGATGGCGCGAAAGCGAGCCGATCCGGGCCGACGCCCAGTCTGCGCACGCCGTCGCGATCGACCAGCATCGCCACCAGCGAATCGTCATCGGCCTGCGCGTCGGCGATCGACTGGGTGAGTGCCTGTACGCCGCCCGAACGGTAGACCGCGGCAAAGGCGTCGGTCTGTTGCGCGGTGTCGCGGCGGAGCGCCTCGATCGCGTCGTCATGCGTCTGCTGCCAGATCAAGCCGGCGAGCGCGAGGCTGGTGACCAGCGACAGCAGGACCGCGAGCAGCGCCAGCCGCGCGGTGATCGAGATTCGCATCAGCCGTCGAGCGACAGGCGATAGCCGGCGCCGCGCACGGTATGGAGTATCGGCGCGTCGAACCCTTCCTCAAGCTTGCGCCGCAGCCGGCCGATATGGACATCGACGACGTTCGAGCCCGGATCGAAATGATAGTTCCAGATCTTCTCGAGCATCATCGTGCGCGTGACGACCTGCCCGGCATGGCGGGCGAGGAATTCGAGCAGGTTGAATTCGCGCCCGCCGATCGCGATCGCGCGGCCCTGGCGCGCGACGCTGCGTGCCAGCAAGTCGATTTCGAGATCGCCGACGGTCAGCCGCGTGACCTGCGGCTCGGCAGCCGCCCCGTCGGCGCGGCGCAGCAGCGCCTCCACCCGCGCGAGCAGTTCGGCGAAAGAGAAGGGCTTGGTCAGATAATCGTCGGCGCCGGCGTGCAGGCCCTTGACCCTGTCGTCGACGGTGGCGAGTGCCGAGAGGATCAGCACGGGCGTGCGGATGTTCGCCGCGCGCAGCGCACCGAGCATCGCCAGGCCGTCGAGGCCGGGGAGCATGCGATCCGCGATCACCAGGTCGAAAATGCCCTCGGACGCGAGGAACAGGCCGTCGCGGCCGTCGCCGCACGTCTCCACGGCAAAGCCCGCCTCGTGCAGCCCCTTGGCGACATAGCCGGCTGCGGCGGAATCATCTTCGACTAGGAGGATCTTGCGGGTCATGTGCGGTCGTCCGGTCCAGGGTCTGGACCCTAAAACGCAGAACGGCCGGCGGGAAGAGGGGGTCTTCCGCCGGCCGTAAACGCCGATGTCAGGGCATGGCACCGGGTTTGGCGTAAGGGCTTACTTGGTCTTCTTGACCGTCGTCTCGGTGGTCTTGACGGTCTTGGCCGGCTTCGCAGCCTTGTGATGCTTGGCAACCTTGTGGTGCTTGGCGGCCGGCGCGGCAGCGGCGCTGGCGATCGTCGGCGCTGCGAGCATCGCGACTGCGGCGATCGGGAGCAGGGTGCGGGAAAGCTTCATCGAAATCCTCCGTGGAAGAAGGAGCCGGCGATCTACCGGCCCTGCACTCTTCCTACCGCTAGACGATTCACACGGTGGTGACGCCGGCATGAAGATTTCGTCATGAACGCCGGCGCTTCGCCGCCAGGACCACTGCGGCGCTGCCAAGCAGGATCGCGCCGACCATCCCGCCGATCGCGAGCATGCCGGTAGGCGTGACTTCGACTTCTGCCGTTGCGGCGAAGCGCTCCCCGAAGCGGAGCCGGGCGGCAGCGCGCTGGGGGATGGCGAGCGGCGTGGACGCGTCCTCTGCAGTCGACTTGGTCGGAACGATCTCGCTCGCCTTGGCCATGCCGCCGCTCCTTACCTCATGCCGTTACGCCGTAGCGTCTTGCCCGTCCAAGACCGCGGCGATCTGCGCGCCGACTTCGTCCATGTCGGCCATGCCGTCGACGCGCCGGACCAGTCCGCGCGCTTCGTAGAAGGGCAGGATCGGCGCGGTCTTGGCGCGATATTCCGCCATGCGGGTGCGCACCGTCTCGGCATTGTCGTCGGGGCGGCGCTTGAACTCGTGGGCACCGCAGACGTCGCAGGTTCCCTCGACCTTGGGCTGCTTGAAGCGGTCGTGATAGCCGGTGCCGCACTGCGCGCAGGTGAAGCGGCCGGTGATGCGCTCGACCAGCGCATCTTCGTCGACCTGGAGCTCGATGACGTAGTCGAGCTTGCGGCCGCGTTCGGACAGCAGGCTATCGAGCGATTCAGCTTGCGCTGCCGTGCGTGGATAGCCGTCGAAGATCGCGCCCTTCTGGGTGTCGGCCATGTCGAGCCGCTCGCCGATGATCCCCGAGACGATTTCGTCGGAGACGAGCTCGCCCGCCTCCATCACCGCCTTGGCCTTGACCCCGGTGGGGGTGCCGGCCTTGACCGCGGCGCGCAGCATGTCGCCGGTCGAGAGCTGGACCATGCCCCGCTCCGCCTCGAGGCGGCTCGCCTGGGTGCCCTTGCCCGCACCCGGAGGGCCCAACAGGATGATATTCACGCGGTAATCCCCGTCCCAAGCTGCGCGCTCAGCGCATGCGGCCCTTCAGCTTCGCCTTCTTGATCAGATCGCCATACTGGTGCGCCAGCAAGTGCGACTGGATCTGCGTAACCGTGTCCATCGTTACGTTGACCACGATCAGAAGGCTAGTGCCGCCCATCACGAACGGAATGCTCATCGCCGAGAACGCCCATTCGGGAACCAGGCAGATGATCGTCAGATAGGCCGCGCCGATCACGGTGATGCGGGTCAGCACGTAATCGAAATAGGTCTCGGTGTTCTTGCCCGGGCGGATGCCGGGGATGAACCCGCCATAGCGCTTGAGATTGTCCGCGGTCTCTTCCGGATTGAACACCACGGCGGTGTAGAAGAACGAGAAGAAGATGATGCCCGCCGCATAGAGCGACATGTACAGCGGCGAACCGTGGCGCAGCCAGGTGTTGAGGTTGATCACGAAATCGCCCCACGCGCTCTCGCCCGCGGTCATGTTGCCGGCGAACTGCGTGATCGTCAGCGGCAGCAGCAGCAGCGACGAGGCGAAGATCGGCGGGATCACGCCGGCGGTGTTGAGCTTGAGCGGCAGATGGCTGCGCTCGGCCTGGACGCCGCGCGCGGTCTGGCGCTTGGGATACTGGATCAGGATTCGGCGCTGCGAACGCTCCATGAAGCAGATGAACAGCACCAGCGCGGCGACGCCGACGAGGATCAGAATCAGGCGCAGCGGATCGATCGTGCCGGTGCGGCCGCTCTCGAACAGCTGGACGAGCGTGGTCGGCAGGCGCGCGACGATGCCCGCCATGATGATCAGCGAGATGCCGTTGCCGACGCCGCGGCTGGTGATCTGCTCACCCAGCCACATCAGGAACAGGGTGCCGCCGACCAGGCTGATCACCGCGCCGATGCGGAACAGCAGGCCCGGCTCGATGACGGCCTGAAGCCCCGAGCTCGCGCCGAAGCTCTCGAGCCCGACAGCGATGAAATAGCCCTGGACCGCGGTGAGTGCGACGGTGCCATAGCGGGTGTACTGGTTGAGGCGCTTGCGGCCGCTCTCGCCTTCCTTCTTGATCGCGTTGAGCTGCGGCGACAGCGAGGTCGCGAGCTGCACCACGATCGAGGCGGTGATGTACGGCATCACGCCGAGCGCGACGACCGACATGCGGTTGAGCGCGCCGCCGGTGAAGTTGTTGAAGAAATCGAGCACGCCGCCCGAGGTCTGCTGCGCGAGCAGGTTGAGCTGGGTAGGGTCGACGCCGGGAAGCGGCACATAGCTGAGCAGCCGGAACACGATCAGCGCGCCGAGGGTGAACCACAGGCGCTTCTTGAGTTCGGTCGCCTTGCCGAACTTCGACAAGTTGATGCTGGAGGCGAGTTGATCGGCTGCGGATGCCATGTTCGTTTATCGTCCCGGAAACAAAAGCGGCGGATGAGCGTTCGCCGCCCCCCGCCGCTCATATAGGTTGTCCAGTCTGGAGGACAATCTTGTTCCCCGGCGCAGGCCGGGGCCCAGTTGCGAGCGGCCCGATGCTGGACCCCGGCGTTCGCCGGGGGACAGCTTGGAATCAGCCCTGCTTGCCGGCCTTTTTGGCGGCAATCACCTTCTGCACCGAGCGGTGCTTGGCTGCATGCTTCTCGTGCGCCGGGACGATTTCGGGGATCGTGATCGAGCCGCCGGCCTTCTCGACCGCCTCGCGCGCCGACTTCGACGCACCAGCAACGGTGAAGTTGAGCTTCGCAGTCAGCTCGCCCTTGGCGAGGAGGCGGACACCGTCCTTGCCGCCGCGAGTCAGGCCCGCTGCGTTGAGCTCGGCCTGCGTGATGTCGGTCGCGGTCAGCTTGCCCGAATCGACTGCCTTCTGGATCGCACCGAGGTTCACCTCGGCATAGTCCTTAGCGAAGATGTTGTTGAAGCCGCGCTTCGGGATGCGCATGTGGAGCGGCATCTGACCGCCCTCGAAGCCGTTGATCGAGACGCCTTCACGGCTCTTCTGGCCCTTAACGCCGCGGCCGCCGGTCTTGCCCTTGCCCGAACCGATGCCGCGTCCGACGCGGATCTTGGAGGGACGGGCACCTGCATTGTCGCGGAGATCGTTCAGTTTCATGGTGTGCACTCGCTTTCGCTTTTGTCGCGCTGATGGAAAGGAAGCGGGGCGCATAGCGGCGGGATCGGGATTTGTCACCCCTTATGTTGGCTCGACTACGCAACCGAGACGAGGACGTCTCGTCCGTCCCAAATTGCACAGGCCCCGCTTTTTCGCTTCTATGCAAGGCGGCTAGGCATGGCTGGCCTATAGTGAACTGGGTACCGCCAGCCCTTGGAGTTCCAGTGTCGCATCGTGCCGCCCTACCCGCTCAGTCCAGGCCCGAAATCCGGGTTGCTAACGACGAAGGCCGCGCGCAGGCGTGATGAAAGTCCTCTTCTACCTCCCGGTCATCACCCGCTGGTGGTTTGACCATATCGTCGAACCGATGATGCGAGCCCTTGCCGAGGAATGCGAGATCTATGTGCTGGCACCCGCCCCTTGGCAGGGCACCGGCATCAGCCCGCGCGAACTCGAACGCTGCGTCGACCTGCCCGACATCCATTGGTGCATCATGGACGGCGAGGATCATCCAAGCACGCGCACGATACCCGAGTCGAAAGACGACATCATCGCCTGGGTGCGCGATCTCGCGCCCGATTACGTGCTTTGTCGCAGCGCGGACTATGAGACGATCCAAGCCTTTCCTGGGACGGTAAAGCTCATCATGGAAGGGCGGATCGAGCCCTTCGCCAATCCGACGAACTGGGTGGTCTTCGAGGATCGTCCGCTTGACCAAGGCCTGCTGCCTCCACTTTCGACCGATGCGCGCGAAAAATTGACGGAGATGATCGCCCCTGCCTGGGCGCGCCTCCGTGAAGAACACGCGATACGGCCAGGCGAGCGTGAGAAGGTGTTTGTCCGATGCGGCATCCCAACGGATCGGCCGATGCTGCTGGCTCCGCTGGAATACGAGCATCACGACAATTTCTTCACGATGCACAGCGCCCGGACCAGGCCCAACCATCGGCTGGTTGCCGAACTGGCTGAGCGCGTAGGCACCGCCTTCACCCTGGTAATCACCAATCATCCCGAGAACGATCGTCACGTCGACAGCGCGTCCCTCCTCGCTACGATCTCCGAGCTGAAGAATGTTGTTCTCGCGCCGCCGATCGTAGGCGGCCGACCCGCAACGCTGACCCTGGCGAAGCACGCGGACGGCATGATCCTGGGGGATTCGAAAACCTTTGCGCTCGGCGCCTTTTTCGGAAAGCCGATGCTGCGGCAGACGCGCTTCGAGAGCGGTGCGTGGCTGAAAAGCTACTTCGATTTTGATCGTTTCCTGACAGCCGTCATCGCGGGCAACGCGGAATCTCCATCGGCGGAAGACGCGCGTTTGTGGTTCGCATACTATATGGCGAACAACGTCTTCGATGCCGGCGCGACCGACATCAGCGCCGCCCAGATTTTCTCGCGCATGGAACGACCGGTCGACAGCGGCCGCTGGGAGGCGGGCATCGCGCGATTGAAAACCGCGATTCCCGCATTGTTCGCCTGATGTGGCGTCCGATACCGTAGCAGCGGCACTCGGGAACGCGGTGCGCGTGCTACCGGCTTTCCGCTGCTCACCGCGCAAACGAAAAGGGGCGGTAGTTCCCTACCGCCCCTTCCCTGTTTTCGCATGCGAAGTACGCGAAGGCTCAGCCCTCGACGACCTCGACCATATGCTGCACCTTGCGGATCATGCCGCGGACCTCGGGGCTGTCCTGCAGCTCCGAGACCTTGTGCATCTTGTTGAGACCGAGGCCGATCAGCGTCGCGCGCTGGTCCTTCTCGCGGCGGATCGGCGAACCGGTCTGCTTGATCTTGATGGTTGCCATGATCGATTACTCCGCGATCGCGGCCGCGTCGGCCTCGGCGGTCGACGAACCGCCACGGCCGAGCAGGTCGGCGATCTTCTTGCCGCGACGCTGCGCAACGCTCTTGGGCGAGGTCTGCTCGCCGAGCGCTTCGAAGGTGGCGCGGATCATGTTGTAGGGGTTCGATGTGCCGACCGACTTGGTGACGACGTCGGCGACGCCCAGGCTCTCGAAGATGGCGCGCATCGGGCCACCCGCGATGATGCCGGTACCCGCAGGCGCGGTACGCACCGTCACGCGGCCGGCACCGAAGTGGCCGTTGCCGTCATGATGCAGGGTGCGGCCTTCCTTCAGGGGAACGCGGACCATTGCCTTCTTCGCCGAAGCGGTCGCCTTCGAGATGGCTTCCGGCACTTCGCGCGCCTTGCCATGACCGAAGCCGACCCGGCCCTTGCCGTCGCCGACGACGACGAGTGCCGCGAAGCCGAAGCGCTTGCCGCCCTTCACGGTCTTCGAGACGCGGTTGATGTGGACGAGCTTTTCGATCAGCTCTTCGCCGCCATCGTCCTGCGCGCCGCGCGGGCCGCCGCGATTGTCGCGACCGCCACGGCCGCCGTCACGGCCACCGCGACCGCCGTCACGACCGCCGCCCGGGCCGCCACGGCCACGGCCACCGCCGCCGCCGCCGGGACCGCCGCGACCGCGACCGCCGCCCTGATAGCCGCCGTCCTGCGCCGGAGCGCCGGCCTCGACGGGAGCGCCTTCCGGCGTGTTGTTCTCGTCAGCCATCTTTAGAACTCCAGTCCGCTCTCACGAGCGGCATCGGCCAGCGCCTTGACGCGGCCATGATAGAGGAAGCCGCCGCGATCGAAGACGACCTGCGTCACGCCGGCGGCCTTGGCCGCCTCGGCGACGCGCTTGCCGACTTCCTGCGCCGCCGCGACGGTCGCGCCGGTCGTGCCGCGCACGGCCTTCTCGAGCGTCGAGGCAGAGGCGATGGTGCGGCCCTGCGCATCGTCGATCACCTGGGCATAGATGTGCTTGCCCGAGCGATGGATCGAAAGCCGGGGACGGCCACCAGCACGCGCACGCAGCGCGGTACGGTTGCGGCGACGACGCTTTGCGAAAAGCGAGAGACCCTTGGTGCTGATCACTTCTTCTTCCCTTCCTTACGGAAGATGAATTCGCCGTCGTACTTGATGCCCTTGCCCTTGTAAGGCTCGGGCTTCCGCCACCGGCGAATCTCGGCCGCAATCTGGCCGACCTTCTGCTTGTCGATCCCCGAGATCTCGACCGTGGTCTGATCGGGGGTCTTGATCTCGATGCCTTCCGGCACGTCGATGTTGACGTCGTGCGAATAGCCGAGCTGGAGCTTGAGCACCTTGCCCTGCGACGCGGCGCGATAGCCGACGCCGGTGATCAGGAGCTTCTTGGTGAAGCCCTCGGTCACGCCGGTGATCAGGTTCTGCACCATCGTGCGCTGCATGCCCCAAAAGGCACGCGCCGCCTTGGTGTCGTTCGCCGGCTGCACCGAGATGCCGCCGTCCTGGAGCTCGTACTTGATCTCGTCGCGCAGGGTGAGCGAGAGGGCGCCCTTGGGCCCCTTCACGTTCAGCACGCCGCCGTCGATCGAGGCGGTGACGCCTGCCGGCACGGTGACCGGCTTCTTGCCGATGCGGCTCATATCAGAAGACCTCCGCGAGCACTTCGCCGCCGACATTCTGCTCGCGCGCTTCCGCGTCCGAGAGAACGCCGCGCGGCGTCGAGACGATCGTGATGCCGAGGCCGTTGCGGATCCGGGGCAGTTCCTGCGAACCCGAATAGACCCGGCGGCCGGGCTTCGAGACGCGCGCGACGTGCTTGATCGCCGGCTGGCCCTCGAAATACTTCAGCTCGATGCGGATGCCCGCGGCGGGGCCCATCTGCTCCTCGCTATAGCCACGGATGTAGCCTTCGCGCTGGAGAACATCGAGAACGCGTGCGCGCAGCTTCGACGCCGGGGTCAGGACGGAGTCCTTCTTGGCGCGCTGCCCGTTGCGGATGCGGGTGAGCATATCACCCAGGGGATCGGTCAAAGCCATCTCGTAGTCCTTACCAGCTCGACTTCGTGACGCCGGGGATCAGGCCCTTGTTGGCCAGATCGCGCAGCATGACGCGTGCGAGACGGAACTTGCGGTAATAGGCGCGCGGGCGGCCGGTGATCTCGCAACGGTTGCGAATGCGGGTCGGGTTACCGTTCCGCGGAATCTCGGCCATCTTCAGCCGCGCGATGAGGCGCTCGGTATCGTCCAAGCTCTCGTCGTTCGCGGTCGCCTTGAGCTTCGCATACTTGCCGGCGTACTTCTTCACCAGCTGCTTGCGACGCTCGTTCTTGTTGATGGAACTCAGTTTCGCCATGACTTAAGTTCTCTTTCCCTTACGCTGCCTGCTTCGCTTCGCCGTCCGCATTTTCCTGCGGGAACGGGAAACCGAAGAGACGGAGAAGCTCGCGAGCCTCCTCGTCGGTCCTGGCGGTGGTGGTGACGATCACGTCCATGCCGCGGATCTTGTCGACCTTGTCATAGCTGATCTCCGGGAAGATCAGCTGCTCCTTGAGGCCGCAGGCATAATTGCCACGGCCGTCGAACGACTTCGGGTTGAGGCCACGGAAGTCGCGAACGCGCGGCAGCGCGATCGTGATGAAACGGTCGAGGAACTCGTACATCCGCTCGCGGCGCAGGGTGACCTTGCAGCCGATCGGCATGCCTTCGCGCAGCTTGAACTGCGCGATCGACTTCTTCGCCTTGGCGATGACGGGCTTCTGGCCGGCGATGAGCTCCATCTCCGACGCGGCCTGCTCGACCTTCTTCTTGTCCTGGGTGGCCTCACCGACGCCCATGTTCAGCACGATCTTCGAGATCTGCGGAACTTCCATGACGTTCTTGTAGCCGAACTTCTCGCTCATCGCCTTGGCGATGCTGTCGTCGTACAGCTTCTTGAGGCGCGGGGTATACTTATCAGCCACTGATGACCTCCCCGGTCTTGACCGCAACGCGGACCTTCTTGCCATCGCGCTCTTCGAAGCGGACGCGGGTCGCCTTGCCGTCGGCGGTCACGTGCGCGACCTTAGAAATGTGCAGCGGGGCTTCCGAACGCTTCAGCCCGCCCTGGGGATCGCCCTGGCTCGGCTTGGTGTGGCGCACCGCGACATTGATACCCGAGACGACGACCTTGCCGTCCTTGGGGAGCGACTTGACGACCTCACCGGTCCGTCCCTTGTCCTTGCCGGACAGGACGATGACCTGGTCGCCCTTCTTGATCTTGGCAGCAGCCATCACAGCACCTCTGGCGCGAGCGAAATGATCTTCATGAAGCCGCGCGAACGCAGCTCGCGAACCACCGGCCCGAAGATACGAGTGCCGATCGGCTCCTCGTTCTTGTTGACCAGCACCGCGGCATTGCCGTCGAAGCGGATCACCGAGCCGTCGTTGCGACGGACATCCTTGGCGGTGCGGACGATGACCGCGCGATGCACGTCACCCTTCTTCACCTTGCCGCGGGGAGCAGCTTCCTTGATGCTGACGACGATGACGTCGCCCACGCCGGCGAAGCGACGCTTCGACCCGCCCAGCACCTTGATGCACTGCACCCGCTTCGCGCCGCTGTTATCTGCGACGTCGAGATTGGACTGCATCTGGATCATCGATCCGGTTCCTTCTCGTTTGGCCTGCCGGGACCCAGGGCCCGGTGGTTCCAGTTAAACTCTCGGGCGAAAGCCCTTATGCGGCGTCGCTCGTGACCGGGGTCGCGTGGGTGTTGACCCGCTCGATCACCTTCCACGTCTTGAGCTTCGAAATCGGCGCGATCTCCTCGATGCGCACGGTCTCGCCCTCGCGATACTCATTGCCCTCGTCATGGGCATGGTACTTCTTCGAACGACGGATGATCTTGCCGTAGAGCGGGTGCTTCACCTTACGCTCCACCAGCACGACGACCGTCTTGTCGCCCTTGTCGGAAACCACGTTCCCGGTCAGCACGCGCTTCGGCATGGTCTCTTCCTTACTTCGCTTCCGAGCGCGAACGCTCGGACTGCAGCGTCTTGATACGGGCGATGTCGCGACGGACTTCCTTGACCCGGCTCGACTTCTCGAGCTGGCTGGTCGCGGCCTGGAAGCGCAGGTTGAACGCCTCGCGCTTCAGGTTGCCGAGCTCTTCGCCCAGCTGGTCGTCGGTCTTCGCACGAAGATCGGTAGCCTTGGTCATTTGATCAACCCTCCAGGTGCGAGGTGTCGCCGAGACGGGCGACGACCTTGACCTTGATCGGCAGCTTCATCGCGGCGCGGCTGAATGCTTCCGCTGCGAGCGGGCCGGGAACACCGTCCAGCTCGAACAGGATGCGGCCGGGCTTGACGCGGGCTGCCCAATATTCCGGCGAACCCTTGCCCGAACCCATGCGGACTTCGGCAGGCTTCGACGACACGGGAACGTCGGGGAACACGCGGATCCACAGACGGCCCTGACGCTTGATGTGACGCGTGATCGCGCGGCGAGCCGCCTCGATCTGGCGTGCGGTGATCCGCTCGGGCTCCATTGCCTTCAGGCCGTAGGAGCCGAAGTTCAGCGAGGTGCCGCCCTTGGCATCGCCATGGATGCGGCCCTTAAAGGCCTTGCGGAACTTGGTGCGCTTCGGTTGCAGCATGGTCTCTAGTCCTTAGCGGCGGTCGTCGCGCGCGGGGCGCACGCCGGAGGTCTGAGCCTCCATGTTGAGCCGGTCCTGCGCCATCGGATCATGGCCGAGGATCTCGCCCTTGAAGATCCAGACCTTGACGCCGCACACGCCATAAGCGGTGTGGGCCTGGGCCTCGGCATAGTCGAGGTTGGCGCGCAGCGTGTGCAGCGGCACCCGGCCCTCGCGATAGCCTTCCGAACGCGCGATCTCCGCGCCGCCGAGACGGCCGCCGCAAGCGACGCGGATGCCGTCGGCACCCAGGCGCATCGCCGACTGGACGGCGCGCTTCATGGCGCGGCGGAACGCGATACGGCGCTCGAGCTGATCGGCGATGCCCTGGGCGACGAGCTTGGCGTCGACTTCAGGCTTGCGGATCTCGACGATGTTCAGCGACACGTCCGAGCTGGTCATCGCGCCGAGCGTCTTGCGCAGCTTCTCGATGTCCGAGCCCTTCTTGCCGATGATCACGCCGGGGCGTGCAGCGAAGATCGACACGCGGCACAGCTTGGCCGGACGCTCGATCACCACCTTGGAGATCGCGGCCTGAGGCAGCGTCTTCAGGATGTACTGGCGGATCTTGAGATCCTCGATGAGGAGGCGGCCGTAATCGGCGCCTTCCGCGAACCAGCGGCTGTCCCAGGTGCGGTTGATCTGCAGGCGCAGACCGATCGGGTTGCTCTTGTGACCCATTATGCTTCTTCCTGCTCGCGGACGACGATGCGCAGACGGCTGAACGGCTTCAGGATGCGGGTGGACTTGCCACGCCCGCGGGTCGCGAAGCGCTTCATCGTGATCGACTTGCCGACCGACGCCTCGGCGACGACGAGCGCGTCGACATCGAGGTTGTGGTTGTTTTCCGCGTTGGCGATCGCCGAGGCGAGCACCTTGCGCGCGTCGACTGCCATCGCCTTGGTGGAGAACTGAAGGATGTTCAGCGCGTCACCGGCCTTGCGGCCGCGGATGAGGCCCGCGACGAGGTTCAGCTTCTGCGCCGAACCGCGGATCTGGGTGGCAACGGCCAGCGCTTCCTTGTCGCCGACCTTGCGGGGTGCCTGAGGCTTGGACATTAGCGCTTACCCTTCTTGTCGGCGGCGTGGCCGGGGAAGAAGCGGGTCGGCGCGAATTCGCCGAGCTTCATGCCCACCATGTCCTCGTTGACCGACACCGGGACGAACTTGCGGCCGTTATAGACGTTGAAGGTCAGGCCGACGAAATCGGGCAGGATCGTCGAGCGGCGCGACCAGGTCTTGATCGGCGCACGCGCGTTGGTCTCCTGCGCGGTCTGCGCCTTCTTCAGGAGGTGAAGGTCCACGAACGGACCCTTCCAGACGGAACGAGCCATCGCTTAGCCCTTCTTCTTCGCGTGACGGCTACGGATGATCATCTTGTCCGTCGCCTTGTTGTGGCGGGTGCGCGCACCCTTGGTCGGCTTGCCCCACGGGGTGACCGGGTGGCGGCCGCCCGAGGTTCGGCCTTCACCACCGCCGTGCGGATGGTCGACCGGGTTCTTCGCGACACCGCGG
The DNA here is from genome assembly GCF_058782005.1 of Sphingomonas sp. FW306-1B-B10E. NCBI lineage: Bacteria > Pseudomonadati > Pseudomonadota > Alphaproteobacteria > Sphingomonadales > Sphingomonadaceae > Sphingomonas > Sphingomonas sp. FW306-1B-B10E. Next base: position 17,206 of record NZ_JBYSXG010000016.1, on the reverse strand, counting down.
GTCAGCGGGCGGATGCCCTTCCAGCGATTGCGGCCGGCCTTGCCGAGATTCTGGTTCTGGTTGTCGGGGTTTGAGACCGCGCCGACCGTCGCCATGCAATTGCCGTGGATGTAGCGCTGCTCGCCCGAGTTGAGGCGGACGATGACCATGCCGCGGTCACGACCGACGACCTGGACATAGGTGCCTGCCGAACGCGCGATCTGGCCGCCCTTGCCCGGCTTCATCTCCACATTGTGGACGATGGTGCCGACCGGCATCGAGCCCAGCTCCATGGCGTTGCCCGGCTTCACGTCGGTGCGCTTGCCCGCGATCACCTTGTCGCCAACGGCGAGGCGCTGCGGTGCGATGATGTAGGCGACGCGGTCCTTACCGGCCTCATCGGCGCCGTAGTTCACGAGCGCGATGAAGGCAGTGCGGTTGGGATCGTATTCGATCCGCTCGACGGTGCCCTCGACGTCCCACAGGCGACGCTTGAAATCGACGATGCGATAGCGCTGCTTGTGACCACCGGCGATGCCGCGCGAGGTCACGTGACCCTTGTTGTTGCGGCCACCGGTCTTGGTCTTGCCCTCGGTGAGGGACTTGACCGGACGGCCCTTGTACAGGCTCGAACGGTCGATCAGGATCAGGCCGCGGACGCCAGGCGACGTCGGGTTATAATTCTTGAGTGCCATTACGAATTGACCCCCGAGGTCACGTCGATCTGCTCACCGTCGGCGAGCGTCACGATTGCCTTCTTCATGTCGGAGCGCTTGTAGGGAGCACCCTTCCAGCGCTTGGTCTTGCCCTTCTGGACGATCGTGTTGACGCCGGTCACCTTGACGTTCCAAAGCGCCTCGACGGCGGCCTTGATCTCAGGCTTGGTGGCGTCGCCGGCGACCTTGAACACAACCGCGTTGTGCTCCGAGACGAGCGTCGACTTCTCGGTGATGTGCGGCGCGACGATCACGTCATAATGACGGTTGTCGATCGCTTCCTTCTGCTTCTTAGCCATTGAAGCGCGCCTCCAGCTTCTCGACGGCAGCGCGGGTCAGGACCAGCGTGTCGCTCTTCAGGATGTCATAGACGTTGGCGCCCTGGGCCGGCAGCACGTTCACCGTGTGCAGGTTGCCGGCGGCCAGCGCGAAGCTGTTCTCGACGGCGTCGCCGTCGATCACGAGCGTCTTCTTGCCGAAGTTCAGCGTCTCCAGGCTACCGAGCAAGGTCTTGGTCTTGCTGTCGGCGACCGCGAGGCTGTCCATGACGATCAGCGAGCCAGCCTTGGCATGGCTCGAAAGCGCCATCTTGAGGCCGAGTGCGCGGATCTTCTTGTTCAGCGACGGATTGAAGTCGCGGACGCGGGCGCCGTGCGCCTTACCACCGCCGATGAACACCGGGGCGCGGCGATCGCCGTGACGGGCGGTACCGCCGCCCTTCTGGCGACCGAACTTCTTGCCCGAGCGGGCGACGTCAGCGCGCTCGCGCGTGCCACGGGCCGTCTCGCGGCGCTTCTCGAGCTGCCAGGTGACCACGCGGTGCAGGATGTCGGCGCGCGGATCGAGGCCGAAGACCTCGTCGTTGAGCTCGATGTCCGCAGCGTTCGCCTTGGCGTCGAAGGATTGAACCTTGACCTTCACGTTCAGCCCTCCTGGCCTTCGGTCGCCTCGGGAGCCTCGACCGTGTCGGCCGGGGTTTCCGCGGGAGCGGTGTCGTTGTTGTTGGCGACCTGCTTGATGCCGGCCGGGAACGGTGCGTCGGCGTGGCGCGCGACCTTCACCGAGTCCTTGACGAACAGCCAGCCGCCCTTCGAGCCAGGGACCGAGCCCTTGACGAAGATCAGGCCGCGCTCGACGTCGGTTCCGACGATCTCGAGGTTCTGCTGGGTGCGGTACTTGTCGCCCATGTGGCCGGCCATCTTCTTGTTCTTGAAGACCTTGCCCGGATCCTGGCGCTGACCGGTCGAACCGAGCGAGCGGTGCGAGACCGAGACGCCGTGGGTGGCGCGCAGACCGCCGAAGCCCCAGCGCTTCATGCCGCCGGCGAAACCCTTACCCTGGGTGCGACCCTGAATGTCGACGAACTGGCCGGCGACGTAGTGGTCGGCCGAGATCTCGGCGCCCACTTCGAGCAAGCCGTCCGCGTCGACGCGGAATTCATGGACAACCGCCTTGGGCTCGACTTCGGCCTTGCCGAAGTGGCCCCGCTGCGGCTTGGCGACATTCTTGCTCTTCGCCGAGCCGGCGCCGAGCTGGACGGCGGTGTAGCCGTCACGATCTTGTTCGCGAACCGAGACGACCTGAACGCCTTCGAGCGCCAGAACGGTGACCGGCACGTGGCGGCCGTCGTCCTGGAACAGGCGGGTCATCCCCAACTTCTTCGCGATCACGCCAGTGCGCATGATCTTGTGCTCCTATGCATAGGCACCCTCGGGACCATTCCCTCGGGTGCGTGCTTCAACCCAAAATTCGATGCGAGCCCCCGTCTGGGCTGAGTTCCGGATCAAGTCCGGAACGACGGGGGACGCAGACCCGGGCAAGCCCGGCGGTATCCCATCTCGTAATTGAGTGCGCCTCGGCGCTCTCACGCTCCTTGCGTCGGATCGAGACCGATCCTGTCGAGGAACCAGCGAATCTCCTTAGCGGAGAATCGCGAATCTCGTGTGGAGGCGGCGCATTACGCCAGCTTGATCTCCACGTCAACGCCGGCGGCGAGGTCGAGCTTCATCAGCGCATCGACCGTCTGCGGGGTCGGCTGGACGATGTCGAGCATGCGCTTGTAGGTGCGCGTCTCGAACTGCTCGCGCGACTTCTTGTCGATGTGCGGGCCGCGGTTGACGGTGAACTTGTCGATGTGCGTGGGCAGCGGGATCGGACCACGGATGAGAGCGCCGGTGCGACGCGCGGTGTCGGCGATGTCGCCGGCAGCCTGATCGAGCACGCGATGATCGAACGCCTTGAGGCGAATGCGGATATTCTGCGTTTCCATGGGTCCTACCGATGCGAAAGAGCGGGTCGCGCGAAACGCGACTCTTGCTGTTGAACTTCAAACTGGAGGCGGGCCCTTACCGGCGACTGGGCGGGTTGGCAAGCCCCCTGCTCGATTTCGATCATTGAAATGCGACGGCGCGAGACCGCCCCCTTGCCTTCAATGTGGTGACGCATCGCCCGCCCGCGTCGACATTTCCGCCATCATCGCCTCGATGGCCGCCAGCGCCGCCTCGGGCTCCGGCAACCCGAAGAGGTCGATTTCCCGCACCCGTCCCCGGCGCTGCGAGGTGAGGCCGACCCAGCCTTTATCGGCGTCCACCAACATCGCCTCGATCAGTTCGGCCCCATCGATCTGGCGGTAGATGACACCCCTATTTGGCGACAACCAGACGATCCGGCGATCGGTGACGATCATCGACCCGAATACGTCCCGCACCCAGTCCAGCATGGCTCCTGATCCGGCGACGAGGGCCGGGAGAATCCAGAAACAGAAGGCACAAACGGGAAAGCCTAGCCAGAATAGGCCCATACGTAGCGTGGCGCTGCCGGAGAAGCTCCACCACGCCCAGCGGGCGCATAGCATCGGCACGACCACCGCCACGGCAATCGCAGCGGCCCGCGGCCACGACAGCGTGCGCAGGCCCGGCCGCGCCTGCCACAAGGGCCGTTCGTCGGCCTCCAGCATTTCTAGGGCTCGACTATCTCGCGTACGAGGGCGCCAGGCGTCGCGAAATCCGGCATGGACGGTAAGGAGAACCAGACCGAGCACGCCGATACCCAGCGGCACCAGGACCACGCGGGCGGCGGCAACCGGAATCTCGAATCGCTGGCCGCCGACCCGCAGCCAAGCGCGACCGCCGCCGTCGATCGCACCGATCAGGAACAATATCGCGAATAGCAGGAAAGGTATCGCAATCGTGGCGACCATCAGGAGACGCGCACCTCTTCCCGTACCAAGCCTCGGACCAGGTGTCTCTCTCCGCAACCTGCCCTCCCCTTCGCGCCGGCGTTTCGCGCCGAATATCATAAACGAAAAGCCCGGCCTCCCCTGGGGGAGGCCGGGCTCTCGAACGCAGCCTTTTAGAAGGCGAAGCTTACTTCTGGATCTCGGCAACGACGCCTGCACCGACGGTGCGGCCGCCTTCGCGGATCGTGAAGCGCTGGCCGACGTCCATGGCGATCGGCGCGATGAGCTTGATGCCCAGCGCGACGTTGTCGCCCGGCATGACCATCTCGGTGCCCTCGGGCAGCTCGATCGTGCCGGTCACGTCGGTGGTGCGGAAGTAGAACTGCGGACGATAGTTGGCGAAGAACGGCGTGTGACGGCCACCCTCGTCCTTCGACAGCACGTACACTTCCGACTTGAAGTCGGTGTGCGGCTTGATCGAGCCCGGCTTGGCGAGAACCTGGCCACGCTCGACCTCTTCACGGCCGACGCCGCGGATCAGCGCGCCGATATTGTCGCCGGCCTGGCCCTGGTCGAGCAGCTTGCGGAACATTTCGACGCCGGTGACGGTGGTCTTGCGGACCGACTCCTGGATGCCGACGATCTCCACTTCCTCGCCGACCTTGACGATGCCGGTCTCGACGCGGCCGGTGACGACCGTGCCGCGGCCCGAGATCGAGAACACGTCTTCGATCGGCATCATGAACGGCTTGTCGAGCGGACGCTCGGGCTGCGGGATCGACTCGTCGACCGCCGACATCAGCGCGAGGATCGCTTCCTTGCCGAGCTTGTCGTCCGAACCCGAGAGCGCGGCAGTCGCCGAACCACGGATGATCGGGATGTTGTCGCCGTCGAACTCGCGCTTGCTGAGCTCTTCACGGATTTCCATCTCGACCAGCTCGAGGATTTCCTCGTCGTCGACCAGGTCGACCTTGTTGAGGAAGACGACCATCGTCGGCACGCCGACCTGACGGGCGAGCAGGATGTGCTCCTTGGTCTGCGGCATCGGGCCGTCGGTCGCGGCGACGACGAGGATCGCGCCGTCCATCTGCGCCGCGCCGGTGATCATGTTCTTCACATAGTCGGCGTGGCCCGGGCAATCGACGTGCGCGTAGTGACGCGAATCGGTCTCATACTCGACGTGCGCGGTCGAGATCGTGATGCCGCGCTCGCGCTCTTCCGGAGCCTTGTCGATGTTGGCGAAGTCGACAGCTGCGTTGCCCTGGACGTTCTCCGCCAGGATCTTCGTGATCGCTGCGGTCAGCGAGGTCTTGCCGTGATCGACGTGACCGATGGTGCCGATGTTGAGGTGCGGCTTGTTCCGCTCGAATTTTGCCTTCGCCATTGGTTTCCTACCTTCTAGATCAATTTCGCGGCCGGTCAGGGCGCCACGCGAACGCGGCCCCTTAACGACTCATTTCAAGTTGCGCCAGCCCTAGCGCGAAGCGCGTTAGGCCAACTTCGCCTTCACTTCGTCGGCCACATTCGGCGGCACTTCGTCATAATGCGAGAACTGCATGCTGTACTGCGCGCGGCCCTGCGTGAACGAGCGGAGCTGGTTCACATAGCCGAACATGTTGGCCAGCGGCACCATCGCCTCGACCGTCTGCGCGTTGCCGCGGCTGTCGGTGCCCTGGATCTGGCCACGGCGGCTGTTGATGTCGCCGATGACGTCGCCGAGATAATCCTCGGGGGTGACGACCTCGACCTTCATCACCGGCTCGAGCAGCTTGATCCCCGACTTCTGCGCCGCTTCGCGCATCGCGCCGCGGGCAGTGATTTCGAAGGCCAGTGCCGACGAGTCGACGTCGTGGTACGCGCCGTCATACAGCAGGACTTCGAAGTCGATGATCGGGAAGCCTACCAGCGAACCCGTCTCGGCGGTTTCGCGGAAGCCCTTCTCGATCGCCGGAATATATTCCTTCGGGATGTTGCCGCCCTTGACTTCGTCCTTGAAGACGAAGCCCGAACCGCGCTCGCCCGGAGTCAGCTTGACCTTGACCCGGCCGAACTGGCCGGTGCCGCCCGACTGCTTCTTGTGCGTGTAGTCGATGTCGACCGGCTTCGCGAGATATTCGCGATACGCCACCTGCGGCGCGCCGACATTCGCCTCGACCTTGAACTCGCGCTTCATGCGGTCGACCAGGATCTCGAGGTGGAGCTCGCCCATCCCCTTGATGATGGTCTGGCCCGATTCGTGATCGGTCGTAACGCGGAACGAGGGATCCTCGGCGGCCAGGCGGTTGAGCGCGATGCCCATCTTCTCCTGGTCGGCCTTGGTCTTCGGCTCCACCGACAGCTCGATCACCGGCTCGGGGAATTCCATCCGCTCGAGGATGATCGGGTTCGCCGTGTCGCACAGCGTATCGCCGGTCGTGGTCTCCTTGAGGCCCGCGATCGCGACGATGTCGCCCGCACGCGCCTCGTCGATGTCCTCACGCGAGTTCGCGTGCATGAGGAGCATACGGCCGATCTTCTCTTTCTTGTCCTTCACCGAGTTCAGGTACGAACCCTTGGTGAGGGTGCCCGAATAGATGCGGGCGAAGGTGAGCGAGCCGACGAACGGATCGTTCATGATCTTGAACGCGAGCAGCGAGAGCGGCGCCGTGTCCGAAGCCGGACGCGAATCCGGGGTCTCGCCGTCGAGCTTCACGCCCTGAACGTCGGGAATGTCGAGCGGCGAAGGCAGATAGTCGACGACAGCGTCGAGCAGCGGCTGCACGCCCTTGTTCTTGAACGCCGAGCCGCACAGGATCGGCACGAACGCCATCTCGAGCGTGCCCTTGCGGATCAGCTTCTTGAGGTCGGCGGTCGACGGCTCGTTGCCCTCGAGATACGCCTCCATCAGGGCATCGTCCTGCTCGACGGCCATCTCGATCAGGTCGCTGCGATACTTGGCGGCCTTTTCCTTCAGATCGTCAGGAATTTCGGCATATTCGAACTTCGCGCCGAGCGACTCTTCGAGCCAGATGATCGCGCGGTTCTCGACCAGGTCGACCAGGCCCTTGAAGCCGCCTTCCTCGCCGATCGGCAGGTACAGCACCGCCGGACGCGCGCCGAGGCGCTCGACGATCGTATCGACGCAGAAATAGAAGTTCGCACCGGTGCGATCGAGCTTGTTGACGAAGCACATCCGCGGCACGCCGTACTTGTCGGCCTGGCGCCACACGGTTTCCGACTGCGGCTCGACGCCGGCAACGCCGTCGAAGCAGGCGACCGCACCGTCGAGCACGCGCAGCGAACGCTCGACTTCGATGGTGAAGTCGACGTGGCCAGGGGTGTCGATGATGTTGATAAGGTGCTCTTCGCCCTTGCCCTCTTCGGCGCGCCACTTGCACGTCGTAGCGGCGGACGTGATCGTGATCCCGCGCTCCTGCTCCTGCTCCATCCAGTCCATCGTCGCGGTGCCTTCGTGCACTTCGCCGATCTTGTAGGACTTGCCGGTGTAATAGAGGATGCGCTCGGTCGTCGTCGTCTTGCCGGCGTCGATGTGCGCCATGATGCCGATATTGCGGTAACGCTCGAGCGGATGGCTGCGGGCCATGATGTTCTCCAATGCCGACTGGGCGGCGCCTGAAACTGTGTCTGGGCCAATTCCCAACCCGTTCGGGCTGAGCTTGTCGAAGCCCTGTACTTCCTTCTTCCGGAGAAGAAGTGCAGCCCTTCGACAAGCTCAGGGCGAACGGTGATTGGGGTGAGAGCCGAAACTCCCACCCCATGTAGGTATTAAAATTACCAGCGGTAGTGGCTGAAGGCGCGGTTCGCTTCGGCCATACGATGGGTGTCTTCGCGCTTCTTGACCGCATTGCCGCGGTTGTTCGAGGCGTCGAGAAGCTCGCCCGAGAGGCGAGCCGACATGGTGTGCTCGCTGCGGTTGCGGGCCGACGAGATCAGCCAGCGGATCGCGAGTGCCTGGGCACGCTCCGGACGAACTTCGACGGGAACCTGGTAGGTCGCACCGCCGACGCGGCGCGAACGGACCTCGATGCCCGGCTTGATGTTGTTGAGCGCGTCATGGAACACGCCGATCGGCTCGCGCTTGGCGCGCTGCTCGACGGTCTCGAGCGCCGAATAGACGATGTTCTCGGCGACGGACTTCTTGCCGTCCAGCATCACCGAGTTCATGAACTTCGAAAGGACCTCATCCCCGTACACGGGATCAGGCAGGATTTCCCGCTTTTCGGGACGACGACGACGAGCCATCTGATATCTTCCTTCTAAACTTCAGCCGTGAATGGTCGAATGCTCGACCGGCTTACTTCGGACGCTTAGCGCCGTACTTGGAACGCGACTGGCGGCGATCCTTCACACCCTGCGTATCGAGCACGCCGCGAAGGACGTGGTAGCGAACGCCGGGAAGGTCGCGCACGCGGCCGCCGCGGATCAGGACCACCGAGTGTTCCTGAAGATTGTGGCCCTCGCCCGGAATGTACGAAATGACTTCGCGCTGGTTGGTCAGGCGGACCTTCGCAACCTTGCGGAGTGCCGAGTTCGGCTTCTTCGGGGTCGTGGTGTAGACACGGGTGCAGACGCCGCGCTTCTGCGGGTTCTGCTCCATCGCAGGGACCTTCGACTTGGCCTTCTGCGGTTCGCGGCCCTTGCGGACCAGCTGGTTGATCGTTGGCATGAAGCCCTTCACCTTTGCGTTACCGGATGATCCGGCGGTTACTTTGCTGGAGCCCAGACTCTACAGAATACGAAAAGGCCCCGGGTGTCTGCGACCCCCCGGGCCATTGCGTCTCCAGCAACGTTCAGCTCTTTGTTCTCCGAGTCTTGCGGCCCATGGGCCCCACGCAGAACGGTGGCGCCTATAGCGGCGGTGGCATGGCCGGTCAATGGGTGCCGGAGGATAACCCGGCGTCAACTCTAGGCGGGCTAACCCTCGCCAGATGCCCCTACTCTCTCGCCATGGCGCCGTCACGCAGCCGATGCGCGCACGGCTTGCGCCGGCGCTGCTCGCATTCGCTGCGACGCTGCTGCTCGGCGCGGTCGAACTACGCATTGCGCCGAACTGGCGCTGGGCCGAGTCGCCGGCGCTGCTGCCCGCGGTCGGGATCGTGTTCGCGAGCGCCGCCGGATTGCTCGCCTGCCATCTCGCGCTGTCGAGCGTCGCGCCGCGGCAAGGCTGGTCGGCGAGCGCCCTCCCCGCGGCGCTGACCGCCGCCGCGCTGCCGGGACTCGGTACCGCGGCGCTGTTCCTCCCGCTGATGATCGCGACCTATGCCGCGTTGTGCCGGTCCCAGCTGCGGATGCTCGCGCTGGTGGGCCTCGGAGGCATCGGCATCGCATTGGTCGCGGCAGGGTTGGATAGTCCCGTTCTCCACCTCATCGCCGCGCTGGGGCTACTCGCCGCCGCGGCGTTGCACCTCGGCTGCGCTGCGCGTCCGGCGGTCAACGACAACGCCCGTAACCCGGCATTCACTGCGTTTTGGAGTCTGCCGGAAGCGCCGGTTCGTGGTACGAACCCGCGGACTTCGAATCCCGTCTTGGGGGAGTGAGCTTGTGTTCAGCAATAAGGGCCGCGACGAACGAACTCCGGCATCGGGCCAGGGCAATAGCCGAAGCCGCGGCATGTTCTCGGTGATCGGTCCCGACATGGCAGTGACCGGTGATGTTCGCGCCACCGCCGACCTCCATATCGACGGCACGATCGAGGGCGACGTGACCTGCGGCAATCTGGTGCAGGGCGCGGAGAGCCGCATCCACGGCGGCGTGACCGCCGATTCCGCGCGGATCGCAGGGTCGATCGAAGGCAGCGTCCAGGTCAAACACCTCGTCGTCGAGCCGTCGGCGCGGATCATCGGCGACGTCGAATATGAGGACATTACGATCGAGAATGGCGGGCATGTCGAGGGCCGGCTCAAGCGCGTCGGCGCCGAGGCGACCGGCCCGCGCGCGATCCCCGACCTGACGCGGGAACAGGCGGCGTAAGGACTGACGAGGTTCAACCTATTCATCCCTCTCCCCTTGATAGGGGAGAGGATAGCGAAGCTTGGCAGCTTGCTGCCTAGCGCAGCTTGGTGAGGGGTAGAGCGGCGCAACGCGCCGCGGGGGGGGGGGGGGGCG
>NZ_JBYSXG010000016.1:2438-7219 GCF_058782005.1 Sphingomonas sp. FW306-1B-B10E | reverse complement strand
CCCCCCCCCCCCCCCCCCGCGGCTGCTGCGCAGCCGCACCCCCTCACCCAGCTCCGACTAAGGCCCGCTGAAGAAGCTGACCTAAGTCTGCGCAACCCTCTCCCCCTTGCAGGGGGCGAGGGAGTGAAAGGAAAGACAAGAGGCGCCGCCCTCGCGAGCGACGCCTCCCCTCTCCGTATCGCGGAAAGGCGGGCTTAGAGCCCCTTGATCTTGGTCAGGTGTGCCTGGACGACCTTTTCGGCCTCGCCTGCGAACTTCTTGAGTTCGGGAACGTCGCCGGTCGCAGCATAAGCCTTGACCAGCTTGAGCGCCTTTTCGTGCGCCGCGACCTGCTGGGCCTTGTACGCCGTGTCGAACGCGGCGCCGTCGGCCTTGCGCAGCGCCTCGAGCCCGGCTTCCTGATCGACGTTGAGCGCCGGGTTCGGCGCGATCGCCGGGCTCGCCTTGGCGCCCGCGGCCTTGAGCTTCTCGGTCGAGGCATTGTGGTGCTCGACCATCAGCTTGCCGAAATCCTTGAGGCCCTGCGCCTGCGCCTTATCCTGCGCGAGCTTGCCTGCCTCGACTTCGTAATAGTCGCTGGCACCGACGTCGTTGGCGAACTTCTGCGCCGGCGACGCGGCGGCATCGGCCGCGACGACATTGTCGCCGGTGGCGTTGGCGTCGGCAGGCACCTCGGCACCGTTGTCGACCGTGGTCGTGCTCGTCGTCGTATTGGTGGTGTCGTGGCCGCCGCCGCACGCGGCGAGCGCAAGCGCCGGGGCGAGCCCCAGGATCAGATGGTGCTTCTTCATGGCAAGGCGTCCTCCTCGGGGTGGCTCAACGCAGCCCCGCAAGGTCCGTTCCGTTCTCTTAACGAGACGAGGTTCCCGCGCTCAGGCCGCGCGCAGCTCGCGCAGGAACGCCGCCAGCTCGTCCGATAGCGCCCCCGCCCCCTGCTGCAGCTGCGCCGCGATGCCGCGCATCCCGCTGACGCTCGCCGTCGCCACATCGGAGGTCTCGCTGATCGCCTCGACATCGTGGCGGATCGCATTGCTGGCGCCCACCGCCTCCTCGACGTTGCGCGCGATAGTCCGCGTCGCGTCTTCCTGCGCGACCACCGCCGCCTGCACGCCCGCGGCGAGATCGACCATCGCGGCGATCGCGTCCTCGACCTGCTCGCAGCCGAGCGTGACCTCGTCGATCCCGCGCCGGATCTCGTCGACATGCGACGCGATCCTGCCCGCGGCGAGCCCCGTCTGGTTCGACAGCTGCTTGACTTCATTGGCGACGACGGTGAAGCCGCGCCCCGCCTCGCCCGCGCGCGCCGCCTCGATCGTGGCATTGAGCGCGAGCAGGTTCACCTGCCCGGCAATGTCGGTGATCAGCTCGATTACCGAGTCGATCGTCTGCGCGGTACGGCCCAGCTCGCGGGTCCGCGCGCTGCCGGCACGGACCAGCGCCGAGACCTGGCTGGCGGCGCGCTCGGCCGCCTCGGTATCGCCCTCGACACGCTCGAGCGCCTGGGCGAGCTCGCGCCCGCGCGCGGCGATCTCGCGCATATTGTCGCTGGTCTGCGAGGCCGCCGAGGCGACCGCGACCGCGCGGCTGCCGACTTCGGCGGCGCGATCGGCGCTCGACGCCGCGCTGCCCTGCACTTGCGCCGACAAGTCGCCGAGCGCGCGGGCGAGCGAGGCGACCTGTCCCTCGAAGCGTTCGCTGGCGCGCTCGATCCGCTCGGCGCGCGCTACGCGAGTGGCGGCGGTGCTGCGCTCATACTCGGCGGCGAGGTGGAGCAGGCGGCGATTGCCGATCACCGCCGCCAGCCGGCCGTTCCGGGTGAGGATCATACCCTCGCTGCCATTGGCGGCGCGATAGGTGCGGATCAGCGTGCCGACATCGGCGGCGATCTCGGCCACCGGGCACGGCCGGACGTGGCGCACCACGCCGTGCCCGAAATAGGGGTTGCGCAGCAGCGCATGGCCGAACGGATTGAGCAGCAGCCGCCGCACGTCCTTCTCGAAGATCGCGCCGATCGGGCGGTGCGCGGCGTCGACCACAGGCATCAGCCGCAGGTCGATGTCCGAATTGAACTGCTCGACTGCCTTGAACAGCGAATCGTCGAGCGTCAGCCAGGGCGGATCGGCTTCGATGCCGGTGAGCCAGCCCGGATTCGGGTCCGACTGCAGGGGAAGTTGTGCGACCTTCATGCCCCCGGCACTAGGGCGCCGTTGGTAAAGACCAACTTCACAGTTGATTACACTGGCGTGACAATCCCTGTTTTTTCGCAGTTGCAGCGAACGCACGCTGGGCGTAGAGGCGCGGCCGTGACGGGTGTCCCCGACAGGGGATGAAAATGGGAACTCGGTTCGAACCCGAGGCTGCCCCCGCAACTGTAACCGGCGAGCGTACGCGTCATCATGCCACTGGAGTTTCTTCCGGGAAGGCGGCGCACACGTAATGACCCGGGAGCCAGGAGACCTGCCCGCCACAGTCGATTCCTTTGCGCGGGCGGGGTGCACCGGGCGAACGAGGGCATGCCCCTCGCGTGAGCGACACCGTTAACCGGGTCGCCGCGCCATTTCGGCGAGACGACCCCAGATGAAGGTGTCTTTGCCGTGACCAAGTTCAAGCTGTTTCTCTTCGCCTCCGCCGCGCTGCTGCCGGCCGCGGCGCATGCCCAGGCGGGCGACGACGAGGTCGTCGTCGTCGCCTCGGGCGTCGAGCAGGAGGCCGAGACCACCGGCCGCTCGATCACCGTGCTCGACCGCGCGACGATCGAGACGCGCCAGACCGTCTCGCTGGCCGACCTGCTCGCCACCACCGCCGGAATCACCTCGACGCGCAACGGCGGCCCCGGCGGCGTCACTGCGGTGCGCATCCGTGGTGCCGAGGACGCGCAGACGCTCGTGCTGATCGACGGGGTGCGCGCCAACGATCCTTCCGCTCCGGCTGGAGCCTTCGACTTCGGCAATGCGCTTACCAGCGCGATCCAGCGCGTCGAAGTGCTGCGCGGCCCCAATTCGGTGATCTGGGGAAGCCAGGCGCTGGGCGGGGTCGTCAATATCGTCACTCAGGCGCCGGTCGATGGCGTCACTGCGCGCGCCAATGCCGAATATGGCTATGCCGACCAGGTCTCGGCCAACGCTGCCGTCGCGGCCGGTAACGACACGCTGCAAGGTGCGCTGACCGGCGGCTATTTCCGCACCGACGGCGTCTCGCAGGCTGCGGTCGGCACCGAGGCCGACGGTTATCGCCAATATAATGCCAGCGGCCGGCTTCGCGCCGAATTCGCGCCGGGCTTTGGCGTCGACCTGCGCGGCTACTACGCCAATTCGCGGCTCGAGATCGACGGCTTCCCTGCCCCGGCCTACAGCTTCGCCGATACCGCGGAATATACGACCGCGCAGGAGCTGTACGGCTATGCGGGGCTGTTCGCCAATTTCGGTCCGCTGTCGAACCGCGTCGCCTTCACCATGGCCGACATCAACCGCGATGGCTACGACCCGGAGAATGTCGGCGCCGACCCGGCCTATCTCTATCGCGGCCGCAGCGAGCGCTACGAATATCGTGGGGATGCCGCGCTCGCCGACCAGCTTCGCGTCACCTTCGGCGCCGAGCGCGAAAATCTGCGCTTCTACGACGGCAGCGACACCTATCGCGCCGACATCACCAGCTTCTACGGGCAGGCGATCGTCACCCCGGTCGCGCCGGTGACGCTCACCGCGGGCGTGCGCAACGACGATCACAGCCGCTTCGGAAGCTATACGACTTGGGGCGCCAGCGCCGCGGTCAAGCCATTCGAGAGCACGCTGCTGCGTGCCAGCTATGGCGAGGCTTTCAAGGCGCCGACGCTCTATCAGCTGTTCGCGCCCTTCTACGGCACCGACACGCTCCAGCCCGAGACTGCGAAGAACTGGGAAGCCGGGATCGAGCAGCGTGCGCTCGGCGGCGCGGCGAAGCTGGGCGTGACGTGGTTCCACCGCGACACCCGCAACCAGATCGACTTCGATCTGGTGAGCTTCACCTACGCCAACATCGCGCGCACCCGCGCAGAAGGCCTCGAAGTCGAGCTCGCGCTGCGGCCGGTCGAGGCGTTTACCGTCACCGCCAACTACACCTATACCGACACCGAGAACCGCTCGGAGGGCTATGAAGGCAACCAGCTGGCACGCCGCCCGCGCGACACCGCCAGCCTGTCCGCCGATTACCGCCTGCCGTTCGGGCTTTCGCTCGGGGGGACGGTGACGATCGTCGGGGACAGCTTCAACGACGCCGGCAACTTCACCCGGCTCGACGGCTTCGCGCTCGGCAGCATCCGCGCCGAGATGCCGATCGGTGAACGCTTCGCGGTTTATGGCCGGGTCGAGAACGTCACCGACGAGAAGTACCAGGTCGTCTCGGGATACGGCACCTATGGCCGCGCGGCCTATGCCGGCGTGCGGCTGAAGTTCGACTGATGCCCGCTTCCTTCTTCGTCACCCCGGACGTGTTCCGGGGCCCACCGTGCAACAACGAGAAGGCGGCGCTGCTCCAGCTGGAACCGCGACCCACCTCCCCTGCTGCACGGTGGATGCCGGACCAAGTCCGGCATGACGACAAAGGAGCAATCGGATGAGACGCGCCGCGCTCCTCTGCCTGCTGGCGGCAGGATGCGCGGCGCAGCCGTCGTCGCATGGGGGCGGGATCGTGTCGCTTAACCCATGCGCCGATGCGATGCTGGTCGACCTGGTCCCGCCCGGCCGCATCGCTGCTCTCAGCCATTATTCGCGCGATCCCGGCGCGGCCTCGATCCCGATCGAGGT
>NZ_JBYSXG010000016.1:0-2428 GCF_058782005.1 Sphingomonas sp. FW306-1B-B10E | reverse complement strand
CCCCCCCCCCCCCCCCCCCCCCCGCGCCGGTTCCGCACCAACAACGGCACCGCCGAGGAGATCATCGCGCTCCGCCCCGACCTTGCGATCATCGACAGCTTCGCTTCGGTATCGACGCGCGAGGCGCTTGCCCGCGCCGGGGTGAAGACGGTCACGCTCGGCTGGGCGAGCACGATCGCGGACAGCAAGGCGCAGGTCCGCGAGCTCGCCGCCGCGGTCGGCGCCAAGCCTGCCGGCGAGGCGATGATCGGCCGGATCGACCGCGCCGTCGCCGCCGCGCACAGCGACCGCCCGCCGGTGCCTGCCCTGCTCTGGATCGGCGGCAACACCGTCAATGGCGGCGGCACCCTGCTCGACGAAATGATGGTCAAAGCCGGCCTCAGCGATCATGCTGCGCATTATGGACTCCAGGGCACCGGCTATCTCCCGATCGAACATGTCGTCGCCGATCCGCCGCGCGTGATGCTGGTCCCCGACACTGCGGGCCGCGACGCGAGCTCGCGCGCGGCGCAGATGCGCGGCTGGGCGCTCTCGCGCTCGGGCGCGAAGGTGCACCAAGCGCGGTTCGATCGCAGCCTGGTCAATTGCGGCGGGCCGGTGATCGCCAAGGCGATGGCACGGCTGGCCGAGGTGCGGCGGGAGGTTGGCGAGTGAACCGCCCTCTCCTCCTCATCCTCCTCGCCGCGGTCACGGCCCTGCTCTTCGCCGCCTCCCTCGCCGCCGGCAAGGTCTGGGTTCCCGCCGCCGCCTGGTTCTCGGACGATCCGCGCTGGTGGATCGTCGCCGGCCTGCGGCTGCCGCGCGCGATCCTCGGGCTCGCGATCGGCGCCGCGCTCGGGCTGACCGGCGCGGTGCTGCAGGGCTATCTGCGCAACCCGCTCGCCGATCCCGCGGTGGTCGGCGTCTCCTCCTCGGCCGCGCTCGGCGCCGTCGCGGCGATCGTGGTCTTCGCCGCCAGCGCGCCGCTCGTCATCTTCGGCGCGGCGATGCTCGCCGGCTGCGGGTCGATGCTGCTCCTCGCCGGGCTGGCATGGCGCGCCGACAGCCAGGTCGCCTTCATCCTCGCCGGTACCGTGCTCGCCAGCCTCGCCGGCGCGCTCACTGCCTTCCTGATCTCGATCGCGCCCAACCCCTTCGCCACCGCCGAGATCATCGACTGGATCATGGGCGCGCTCACCGATCGCAGCTTCGCCGAAGTCCAGCTGGCGGTGCCCTTCATCGCAGTCGGCTGCGCGCTGCTGCTGTTCACCGGCCGCGCGCTCGACGCGTTGACGCTCGGCGAGGACGCGGCGCGCTCGCTCGGCGTGCAGCTCCGGCGCACCCAGTTGCTGATCGTGCTCGGCGCCGGGCTCGCGGTCGGGGCGAGCGTCGCGGTGACTGGCGTGGTCGGCTTCGTCGGGCTGATCGTGCCGCACCTGCTGCGTCCGCTCACCGGCGCCAAACCCTCGGCGCTGCTGCTCCCCAGCGCGCTCGGCGGCGCCGCGCTCGTCCTCGCCGCCGACAGCCTCGTCCGGCTCGGCCCCGGCGCCTCGGAGATCCGCCTCGGCGTCGCCATGGCATTGCTCGGCACGCCGTTCTTCCTGCTCCTCCTTCTCAAGATGCGGCGGTCGGCATGGAGTTGAGCTTCAGCGATCTCGCAGTCAGCCTCGGCAATCGCCGCGTGCTCAACCATATCGGCGCGGCCTTCCAGCCCGGCCGCGTCACCGCGATCCTCGGCGCCAACGGCTCGGGCAAGTCGACTCTGGTCAAGACGCTCGCCGGACTGCTCGACGCCGATGCCGGCCATGTCAGGCTCGGCACGCGCCACGTCGCGCGGATCGAGCCGCGCGAACGCGCCCGGCTGATCGGCTATCTGCCGCAGGACGCGACGGTGCACTGGAATCTGGCCGTGCGCGAACTCGTCGCGCTCGGCCGTCTGCCGCACCGCTCGCCTTTCGCCGGCAGTTCGCAGGCGGATGCGATCGCGGTCGGCGCGGCGATGGCCGCGACCGGAACGCACCCCCTCGCCGATCGCGGTGCCGACCAGCTGTCGGGTGGCGAGCGCGCGCGGGTGCTGCTCGCCCGCGTCCTCGCCGGCGAACCGCAATGGCTGCTCGCCGACGAGCCGCTCGCCAGCCTCGACCCCGTCCACCAGCTCGCCCTGCTCGACCAGCTTCGCGCACTCGCCGCCACCGGCATGGGGGTGGTGATCGTCCTCCACGACCTGATCCAGGCCGCCCGCGCCGCCGACGACGTGCTGCTGCTCAAGGCGGGCGAGGTCGTGGCGTTCGGCCCCGCGGCGCAGGCGCTGGCGCACCAGCCGCTGCGCGAGGCGTTCGGCGTGGAAGTGATGATCGTCCCCGACGAGCAGGGCCGGCTGCTGCCCGTGCCGATCGGGCGGACGAAGATTGCTTAGATCCCCCTCCCTTCAAGGGAGGGGTTAGGGGTG